>CAZPPD010000900.1:0-2696 GCA_964588185.1 uncultured Alcaligenaceae bacterium
GTATCTTCGTTGCCGATGAAATCCAAGACCTTGCCGTCCGCATCCAATAAATACCGATGCCCAACTTCCAGGCCCTCTTGTTCGCTGCTGAGCACCACCGCTTCGGTGCACCCGCTGCCTTGTTCGATGACCGAACGCAACTGTTGATAATACTTGGCCGCCTTGGAACGATTGTCGAGGTTTGCCGCCAAGGGATGAGCCAGAATGGTCATCCGCCCGCCGCAGATGAGCCCATCATCCCAGCCGTAGTTGTCATCCAGATTGAACGTCAGGATTGAAGGAGAGGCTTCTCCGGAGGAACCCAAGACGCGCAAAGCTCGTTGCTTGACCTCGGCTTCGACACACCCCCCGCCCAAGGTCCCTGCCTGACCGCCATCCGCAAAAACCAGCATTGCTGCGCCGGCCTTTTGTGGAGTGGAGCCCCGGGTTTCAACCAAGGAGCAATACACACACGGGCGGCCATCTTCCAAAACTTCGGTAAGCTGTTGTATTAATTCTCGCATGGGTTTATTTCTTCTGGGGTGAGTCTTTGGATGGAATTCCTTTTATTTTACGCGGATCCTGCAAAATGCAAATTACCGTTCTGAGTAATTCCTCGCTCTTGGAGTGCAGCCCCCCGCCAAGGCTTTGGATTTTCCCAATGACTATTGCCTGAAACTTCATTCCTCAATGTTAAACTGAGACTCATTGAGAATTGTTTTTTGTTGCGTGACATATTAACCACTAACGCTGAAAGCGGTAAACAACAAAGCCCGGGTTCGACGCGAAGTAGAAAAACTTTTAAATGGTAACCACCCCGAAGGGGTTGCACAATTTCTGGAAGCCATTCATCGGGTTACCCTCCAGGGTAAGAGGATAATTGTTGTGCCGGCCCATTGTAGAGAACAGTTGGATTTTGGAAGTGAATCGCTTTCTATTTTTGTATGTGGGCTTACCGGTCCTGGATGGAGTAAAATAGGTGGAGTGTGATTACCGGTTGAAGTTGCCCGCAGAAGGACTGCCAAAAGGCCGTCGCGAGGAATGGCTTAACTCTTTTATTCGGAAGTAGTCAATACATGAAATCGGAAGAATTGCGAGCATTACAAGCTCCCATTAAAGAACGCTATCAGAATAATCCTGATTCATCCCTGGTGACGCTTAAAGCCGAAGGAGAATTGGGAAAGGAATCCCTGTCCTGCAAGGTTTCCACCGGGAAAGCATTGGTGGAAGCAGGACTGCACCCCGCCGCCGGAGGTGACGGCTCCTTTGTTTGTTCCGGGGACATGTTGTTGGAAGCCTTGGCTGCTTGTGCCGGAGTAACTCTCACGGCAGTTGCGACTGCCTTGGATATTCCGGTCCAAAAAGGAAAAGTTCTTGCCGAAGGGGACTTGGATTTTCGCGGGACGCTCGGGGTCAGCAAAGAAGTTCCCGTTGGGTTCAAGAATATTCGCCTAAAGTTTGACTTGCAAACCGAAGCTACTCCGGACCAACTGGAAACCCTGATCAAATTAACCAAACGCTATTGTGTAATATATCAGACCTTGGCGAATGGACCGGAGATGAGTGTGACCGTTACTCAATGACTTGGTTGCCAGAAAGTTTTCCCATGCCTCCGATGGGCTTCTTCTATTTTGTCCGAGATCGACTCCATTATTTCCAGCTCCGTGTAGTATAGAGCACTTGGGTCAATTCCTTTGGAATCAAGATTCTCCATCCTCTCATTGATTCCACAGTGAGACCCAATCCATGGAAGCACAGTCCCCCATACTATGGCGATCAAAACAATGGATGATCCCAAGGTTAGATATTTTTGGATCCTTTGAAGATCACTTTGAGAGCGTTTCTGCTGCATTTGGAAATACCTGGGTAAACATCAACCAAGCCATGAACAGAGTAAGAATTAAATTCAGTGTCTGGCCGCACGCATAAAGGATAAGTGGTTTTCCGCCTTTCAGATTCCCCCACAGTTCCCGGAAATTGCTCTCCAATCCAATACTGACAAAAGCCAAACAGAAAAACCATCCCCGCAACGGTTTGGCCGTTCCTTGGATGACACTGTTCGCCATTTCTTTGCCGGGAATTCCGGAAGAATAAAGGAGAGAAAAAACCAAAGAAGCGGCGATAAAGCCCAGGACAAATTTGGGAAAGCGATACCATAATTCCCGGATATCCGGCCGGCTGGCGTTGTTGGACCGTTCCACAACCAAAACCCAGAAAATCGCCACGCCAAATGCGATTAACCCAATCAAAATGTTCTGAATCATTTTTACGGTAGCAGCCACTTGGACAGCGATGGAATTCTTGCCTTCAGAAAGGAATTCTCCGGCAGCGGCGACCGCTCCGGTGGCGTCAATGGTTCCCCCCATCCAAGCTCCGCCCAACAACTCTCCCATCCCCACCGCTCGGATGAATGCCGGCATGGCGATCATCATGACCACCGTAAATGCCATGGACATGCCAATGGCCAAAGACAACTCTTCCTTCTTGGCTCGACAAGCAGCAGCCGTCGCAATGGCCGCGGAAACTCCGCACACCGACATGTCTGCGGAAATAACAATGTTCAAAGACTTCGAAGATATTCGCAGAATATATTGGCCGAAAAGATAGGTGGATACCAGCACAATCGGAGTCACAACCCAGGCCACGAAGATCCCGGGGATTCACAATGCAATCAAGCGGCTAAAAAGGATCTCGGCTCCTAATAGAACCAGTCCGGT
>CAZPPD010000901.1:0-2688 GCA_964588185.1 uncultured Alcaligenaceae bacterium
AGCTTTTTGCCATCTCTAAAGACTTTTTGATGTAATCGACAGTAGTCATGAAATTGTCTCCAGCTAGTTGGTGAAGGGATTCCCTTAATATATTGGCTATTAATTATGATTCACTGGGAGACTCATGTAGAGCAACCCGGTTGCCTTCCGTGTCTTTTCGAAGTGAGCAATAAAGCCATGTTGGCCGATACTGGTTCGCAGCATGAGGGCCTTGCCACCTTCTTGGTTGATGAGATCCAAGGTCGGATCAATTTTGTCAACGTGGATGTAAACCAACGACCCGTCATGCGAAGGCCTGTACCCTTCGCCTTGAATTAATGTGCCCGCAGCTCCGAAAGCGCCCATTTCCATCGGAAACCAAGCCATTTTGTTTGGGCCCATTTCCGTTTCTGCAAGATCAATACCCAAGACTTTCTCGTAAAAAGTCTTTGCTCTGGCCATGTCATTGACCGGGATCTCAAACCAATTGACGGGGTTAGCGTGAGAAGGCATCGAAATTCTCCTTTTTGAAGAAAGGCCGTTGACGTTACTTAATAGTCACGTTACTATTTAACAACGTATTCAGGGCCTTTCCGTTTGTCAACACACAGGAGGAAAAAATGGCAATCAACACGAAGAAGGTGCAAGGGCGGCGGCCGGTGCGGTATGAATCTCTGGAAGACTTGCTTGCCGAGGCGGAGCGGTTCGCGACCGCGGAGGTTCGCCCCTTGGGAAATTGGTCCCAGGGCCAGATCTACGAACATTTGGCGATCTCTTTGAACGCCTCAATTGATGGAGTTGGTTTTTCCATCCCGGCCCCGATCCGATTTATCATGTCATTGCTCTACAAGAAGAAATTTCTCACCAATGAACTGCCCGCGGGTTACAAAAGCACGGACAAGTTTGTCCCATCTGAGGACGCTAAGGTCCAAGATGCCCTGGAATCCTTGCGGGCTGCTATCGAACGACAGAAACAAGAACCCAACCGAGTGCCCCATCCGGCATTCGGCAAGATTGGCAAGGATGGTTGGAATGACTTTCACTTGCGTCATGCGGAAATGCATATGAGCTTTTTGATCCCGAGCGAAGAACAACTTGTAAATGCCAATCACGTAACCTCTGAACCCCAAGGAGTACCCAATGCTTGAAACCCAAGAACTGACGCTGGACGTTTCCCAATGCATCGAGATTCAGGCGGCGATCGGGGATGCCTATAAGGCCATGGTTCGCCGCTTGAGTACGGACAACTCCACCCCCGACAACAAACCAATGCCGATGGTGCTTGAAGAATGGCCCGGCGGTCGCTGGTTTCGCAATCTGGGAAATGGACAGGGACATTTGTGGGGATTCGTGCAAGTGATCAAACCGCCAACGTTGATCGAGATCACCGGCCCAATGTTCATGTCCTACGCCGTAGCGGGCCATTTGCAGCTTCGCTTGACCCAGATTTCGAGAGGAGTGGAATTATCTCTTCGCCACCGCGTGCTGGGTTTTGTGGAAGAAAACCACCGGGTTGGAGTGACGCACGGGTGGGACTATTTCTTACAACAGGTAAAACTACTTTCCGAATAGAATGTTGGACCGAATGACAAACGATTTAGACCACGTCTGGAAGGCACTTGCTGATCCCACCCGCCGGGAAATCCTCGATATGCTTCGGGATGGTCCGCGCCAAACCACGGAGATTGTGGAGAAATTCTCGCAGCTCTCCCGGTTTGGCGTGATGAAACACCTCGACGTTCTCCGGCAAGCGGGATTAGTTATCACCCGGACCGAAGGCCGGCGGCGAATCAACTCCCTTAATGCTGCACCAATCCGCGAGATTCTGGAACGTTGGATTGGCAAATATGAGGCCTATTGGGGTAATACCTTGCTTCGCGTCAAGGAATCCGCCGAGTCGGAAAGCGAAGGAAAAAAGACTCCCAAAAATAAGCGAGCTTAGACCCATTTCATTCCTAAAGGAGAGTGATCCATGACAAACCATCAGGTTGTTTCCCACGAAGAATGGCTTGCCGCACGAATGGAGTTACTCAACAAGGAAAAGGAGTTAACACGTCTGCGGGATCAATTAACGCAACAAAGGCGGGATCTTCCTTGGGAGAAAGTCGTAAAACAATACGCCTTCGAAGGCCCCGATGGCAAAGAAACTCTGTCCGACCTTTTTGGCAGCTGCAGTCAATTGATTATCTACCATTTTATGTTTGCTCCGGATTGGCCGGAAGGCTGTAAGATCTGTTCTATGGTGGCCGATCACTATGATCCAATCACCGTTCATCTCAAATATCGGGACGTATCGTTAGTCACTGTCTCACGAGCACCGTTTTCGAAAATAGGCGCCTACAAGCAGCGAATGGGTTGGAGCTTTAAGTGGGTTTCGTCCTATGGAAGCGATTTTAACTGGGACTATCACGTCTCCTTTAATCAGGAAGATTTGGACGCAGGTCGTGCTTACTACAACTATCAGAAAGGAGCCAAGTTTCCGGCAACCGAAGGACCCGGCATTAGTTCCTTCTATAAGGATGACGGTGGAAATATCTTTCATACCTATTCGGCTTTTGGCCGAGGTCTGGAAAACTTCCTGGGCATTTACAATTTTCTGGACATCGTGGCCAAGGGACGGGATGAGGATGGGTTGCCTTACCCGATGGCTTGGGTGAGGTTAAAGGACTGCTATGAAGAAAAAGATCATGTCGACACTTATGTCAAATG
>CAZPPD010000902.1:0-2684 GCA_964588185.1 uncultured Alcaligenaceae bacterium
CCCGGAATCTCTCTCTACAATAAAACTTTGAATATGCAGCGATTCAGGCCCACAAAGGGCAGATGAATTCCAGCAAATCCAACTAGCGGAAAATATCTTGTCTATTGCATCTACCATAGCCGACTTAGCCGAACTCGAACAACGTGCTCAGGCGGAACTGGCGGCTTGCTCCGACGAATCTGTCCTCCGTTCCTGGAATACCAAGTATTTCGGCAAACAAGGAGAAGTATTACAAACCCTCAAGAACGTCGGCAAAGTTCCCCCGGAACAACGCAAAGATTATGGTCGAGAAGCCAATCGAATCAAGGAGGAGTTAACCAAGGCCTATGAAATGGCCCTGGAAGCGGCACGCGAGCGGGATCTCGAAAAGAGCTTGGCCGAAGAAGTGGTCGATGTAACTTTGCCCGGGCGTCCGGTGCCGCGGGGCCGTTTGCATATTGCCACGCAAATCATGCGGGAGATTTGCAGTATCTTTGCAGAGCTTGGGTTCCAGATCTATCGAAGTCCCGAAGTCGAAGATGACCTTACCAACTTCGAGCTCCTCAACATGCCGCCCCACCATCCCGCCCGGGATATGTGGGATACCTTCCACACCACAACGCCCGGAGTGATCCTGCGGACGCATACCTCCCCCGGGCAAATCCACGTTATGCGCGAACATTGCCCGGAGCCAATCCGCGTCATTCTCCCGGGCATGTGCTACCGCTACGAGCAAATTACCACCCGAAGTGAAATTCAGTTCGAGCAGGTAGAAGGGCTCGCCATCGGCACCAACATCACCATGGCGGATCTGAAAGGAACCATCATTTCCTTTGCCCGGCGCCTGTTCGGAGAGGAACGCCGGGTCCGCATTCGGTCCAGCTATTTCCCCTTTACGGAACCCAGTATCGAGGTGGACATGGACTGCATCGTGTGCGCGGGCAAAGGGTGCGGTTTGTGCAAGAAGACGGGCTGGCTGGAGATTATGGGAGCGGGCATGGTTCATCCGGTGGTTCTCCGCAATGGTGGTTACGACCCGGCGAAGCATAGCGGGTTCGCATTTGGCCTTGGGCCACAGCGAATCACCATGCTGAAGTATGCCATCGATGATATTCGCCAGTTTTGGGGAAATGACCTACGGTTTTTGCGACAGTTTTGAGCCCTGGTAGCTGGATTCGGCTGAATTCTGGCGAAACCAGCTACCAATAAGAATTCTAGAACTAAGCAGAAAATAATCTCATGAAAATACCTCTTCGCTGGTTATCCGATTACGTGGACTTGCCGGACTCACCGGCTTTCCTAGTTGAGCGTCTGACCATAGGTGGGTTAGAAGTGGAAGCCGTCCACCTCTACGGGGTGCCGACACCGGAAGGTCTGCGGGTAAAAGGCGAAGAACGCGGTCCGGTTTGGGAAAAAGACAAATACGTCATCGCCGAAATCAAGGAGATCAAACAACACCCGGACGCCGACAAGCTCAAGTTGCCGATGGTGGAATACGGTGCCGATGAGCCGAAACAACTCGTGACCGGAGCCCCCAACATTTCCGTCGGAGAAAGCGGCCAAAAAGTGGTATTGGCATTAACGGGCGCCGAATTCATCGACACCCATGGCAAAGAACCTGCCGTCAAGAAACTGAAGCCGACCAAACTCCGCGGCATTCCCAGCGATGCCATGGTCTGCTCTTATGCGGAACTCGGCGTGAGCGATGATCATGAAGGAATCATCCTGTTAGAAGACGATGCCCCTGTTGGAACACCGTTGGTCGATTTTATGGGGGAGATTGTTCTCGAAGCGGATGTCCTTCCCAATATGGCACGGTGCTTGGCAATGATTGGAGTTGCCCGCGAGGTTGCGGCGATCACCGGCAAGAAAATCAAGCTGCCGCCGCACACCATGAAAGCCGAAGGGGATTCAATTGAAGGCAAAGTAAAAGTTGAGATCGAAAACCCCAAGTTGTGTGCTCGCTATGCTGCCGCTTTACTCCGGGATGTCAAAGTCGGCTCCGCTCCCGGTTGGATGCAACGCTACCTGATGTATGCCGGCATGCGGCCGATCAATAATATCGTCGACATTACCAACTTTGTCATGCTGGAATGGGGGCAACCGCTGCATGCGTTTGATTACGACATCCTGGTGAAACGAGCCGGCGGAAAGGCACCCACCATCATTATCCGCCCTGCCAAAGAAGGGGAGATTCTGAAGACTCTCGATGAGGTGGAACGGAAATTATCACCCGACAATCTGATAATCGCCGACACGGCCGGCCCTATTGCCATTGCCGGGGTCATGGGCGGCTTGGAAACGGAAGTCACCGATAAGACCACCAACATCCTCTTGGAATCGGCCAGCTTTGATTCGGTCAGCATTCGCCGCACCAGCCGGTCGTTTGATTTGCCCAGCGAAGCAAGTCAACGTTTTAGCCGTGGAGTTCATCCCCAAGTCGTACAACCGGCCGCCGAACGGGCAGCGGATTTAATGCGACAGTACGGGGGGGCGACTATCTACAAGGCCTTAGTGGATAATTATCCGGCACCGATGGAGCCTCAGGTGATTAATCTGCGGATGAGCGAAGTGAAGAGACTGCTGGGTATCGACCTGCCCATCAAAGAAGCTCAGCAGATCCTGGAGTCGCTGGAATTTAAAGTGGAGCCTCAATCGGACGATACGATGAAAGTCACTACGACATCTCAACGGCTTGATATTCA
>CAZPPD010000903.1:0-2677 GCA_964588185.1 uncultured Alcaligenaceae bacterium
GGCGTGTCCGTGACTAGATATCACCGTCTAGGTGATTGGCTTTATTGATGCCTTCAGCGGCTGGAATTCAACTGACCATTGCTGGAGATCGTTTGCGACCGCTGTCTTGGAAACTCCTCCAAGAGTAACCGTGACCTTAACCCCCTTGTTGGCGTGGCCCCAGACCGGGAGTGGCTTATTACGCTGGATGATAGCACCGTCTCGGTAGTACTCAACCACTTGAAGGATCGGATAGTTCGGGTCCGTAAACCGTGCATACTTTGCCTTTAACGCAGCAGCCTTTTCCAGGTCGTCTTCTTCAAATATCAGCTTGCCGTTCACAGAAGCGAATGGAGTCGCAGGCAGTCCGGCTTTGTTGTAAAGATTGGAATTTTCCGGGACTGCGTTATACGCGTATTGAACGCCGATCGGCTTTGGTACATTCTTTGAAGTTACCACTACCGTGTCGTCAACAATAACAGCATCGGCGGCGTGCCACTTTTTGTCTTTACCGCATAGACGGAAATGATTTAGCCTGTCATTCGGGGTCGGCCTTGCGGGCTCAACGTATTTGCCTGACTCTCTGTAATCTTTGGCCATGCCCTTGCTGCCAACCATCAGACCTCCGAAAAGGCTTTCCTTTTCAAAGAACACAATGACTTTGCTTCCTGAAACTTTGTAGCCCTTATAGATGGGGCCCGTGAAAGCGATGTCTTTCCCATATTGTTTTGCGAGCGCCCACCGTGCCAGTCTCTTGCCGGGGTGCAGTTTGTTGAAGTAATGAATGCCTTGTGGTCTTGCAGAGTTCAGATCAGACTGGACGACCATCCCCACATTCTTACGGTTGTTCATAAAGAACATGTGTTGAACCTGCCGGATGTCTGCAAATCCAACCGTATCGGGATTTGGAGAGCCGTAGCACTGCATTTGCGTAAAGTAAAACGGCATGTCCGGCATGCCCCAGGCATCTCTCCAACCGTTGACTAGAGCTTCCATCCTTGCAGCATAGATCCTGCCATCGCCGGAGTTGCTTGTACCCTGGCACCAAATCGCACCTCGAATGGCATAGGGCACGACCGGGTTGATCATCCCGTTGAAGAATTGGGACGGCCCCCGCCACATGCCGGCAATACCGGGCAGGTTTGGCCTTTTGGGGATTTTGCCCCCCGCAATTGCAGCCTCGCCTGCTTTCGGTTGCCAAGCTCTCAGATCCTCATAGTACTTAGCGAACGCTTTACGGCCTTGCTTTGTAAGCGGGTCCGCATCGTGGATCAGGTCCACGTCGTGTTTAAGCTTCGGATGTTTCTCGATCGCCTGGCGTTGGGTAAAAGCTTCTATCCTGGTGTTGCTGTGAGCGCTGAGCAAGATGCCAATTGGCATGTTCAATTCTTTATAGAGTTCGTGAGCAAAAGACAGTGAAAGAGCCGAGAAATCACCTGCGCTTTTGTGTGTTTTCCAACCGCCATCCGAAGTAGCCTTTTTCTGTGGATATAGTGCCGAGACCGTATTGATTCTGATTTGCCTTATCGGAATGTCCTTCTTGGAACTGGCGATTTCACGGGCGATGTCTCTGCACATGCTTCTACCGGCAGTCCAAACCATATTGGACTGGCCAGACGAGAACCACACTTCACCAACCAACACACCTTTCAGAACGACTCGCTCGTTCTTATTGTTTGTCACCTGAAAGTTGCGCTCTTTGTGTGAAACCTGAAGCGGAGCGAGTTTTACCATCCAATTGCCATATTTGTCGGCGACAGTGACCTTCTTCTGGCCGGCAAATTCGACAGTGATTTTGGTACCTGGCACATCAAAGCCCCAGACCGGCACCTCGGTTTGCCGTTGCAGGATCATGTTATCCGTAAACGGCGCAGCTAACTCCAATTTCTGTTCGGCTTTTGCTGCGACTGCGGTAATCAGGACCAACACAAACGATACGAAAACCTTCATCATAATTCTTGACATTAATATGGCTCCGCAGATGGCAAATGAGACTGTACTTCAGTGGCTTGAGAGTGAGGACCTACATTATATTGGAAACTGATGCCGAAAGTTGCAGATTTGTCCAGGATTAGTTTCTTGTTCTGCTCAAGCAAGATGGACATTCCGGAGTAAGACTCCATGTAAGTAATGTTACCCGTCAATCGGTGCCATTATTGCCAAACGCTACCTAGCGACCTTTGGTGCAAAAGGCCAAAACTCTCAACGGAATTTGTGAGTATCCTGGCCAGATTCGAACCAAATAAGGCAGCAACTGAGATTGCAGATCAACTCAAATCGGGACTAATACCTTAGCTGCTCCGGAGCCCCCCTATTGGAGTATCTACGCATTTATTTTTGGGGTAAGTTGTCAATAACAGAACGGTCTGCTTTCTTTCATCAACTGACGCTGGTTGGGATTTATCTTACCGTTTGTTTCAACGGTTGGCGTGAATTGACAATGATCATCTTCAAACAGACGTTTTTGGTCTCAATCCTACCGTTTGTTTCAATGGTTGGCGTGAAATGGCAAAGAGTGCGATTCATTTGCAATGATTTTTTTGGAGATGGACCGTCTCCGACGGTGGGTATGGTGGCTGGACCTCACTACCGGGAGGAATCAATTATCTTGGTGGGCTGATATTCGGAGAACGAAGATGGTCGCGTTGCCATCGTTGATCGCGACGTTGGATAAGTTAAAGCCGAGGGCAGGACCTAC
>CAZPPD010000904.1:0-2676 GCA_964588185.1 uncultured Alcaligenaceae bacterium
AAAAGACAGCGGCAGCAAATAACGGCAACGGACATCGAAAGGAAAAGACAGCGGCAGCAAATAACGGCAACGGACATCGAAAGGAAAAGACAGCGGCAGCAAATAACGGCAACGGACATCGAAAGGAAAAGACAGCGGCAGCAAATAACGGCAACGGACATCGAAAGGAAAAGACAGCGGCTGCGGTGATTGCAAATGATGCTGGAAGTCTGGAGGATATTTCCGAGGAAATTGCGATTATCGATCGAATCTTAACAGGGTGGGAAGGATTGGGTGAGGAAAACCTTGCCCGGTTAACAAACGGTATTTCGGCGGAGCAAGCGGGAGAGCGGCGGTTAGCAAACGGTTCTCAAGCGGAAGAGCGGCAGCGGTTAGCAAACGGCAATTCGGTAAATGCCTTCCAGGAATGGGCATTTCCCGAAAAAGGAACACAGGATACGCCGAGATAATATCAGGTTTGGTTATAGTTTCCGGCGAATTTGAGTCGTGAAGATTCGGGGTGGGTACCCATAGAAACTACGGGGTTATTCACTTTCTTTCGTTTGTGTTTTTATATTCACCATGCTTAAAAGAATACCCACGATGCGTTGTAGTTCCTTTAACAGGGGCACGCCTTTAAAATTCCATCTTCTTTAACGCAAGAGTTCCTCGCCGCAAGGGCATGACCACGGCGATGACGCCGACGATAATTCCGGTCAGAATTCCCATCCAGGGCCACCAATGATTGCGGGAAATAATGATGGATTCGGAGCCGACCTCGCCGGCAATCACTAAGTGCCAGGGAAGCGGCATAAGGACGATGATGACAATCTGAAAGAACAGACTCAGAATGAGGGTTAATGTGCCGCCGATTCCGACGGCGATTTTTGACGGATCGGTTTCCCGGAAATTGGGCATGGTGGCTCCCATGCCGACGCTCAGGCCGCTGAGCCCCAAGGCCAAGACGACCATGGTTAAGGCGTGAATCAAAATGATCTCGGTAGGCATGTTCAGCATGATGTTGCTGAATATCACCAGGAACAAGCCGGTAATCAAGGTTCCCACGGCGGAGAAGGCAAATTTCCCCAGCAATAATCGCGACCGTTCCAGGGGAAGCAAACCAAGGATCCAGAATTTTCTTCCTTCCAAGCTGAGCATAGGGTAGATGAAGCGGCCGGTGTAGGCACACATCAAGAAGCCGGTGGCCGTGAGATTGAGGAGACTGATGCCGTTTTGAAAGGGCTTGCCTAACTCTTGCCGATAAAAGCTGCGAATGTAGAGGAAGTAGACCACTGCCAAGCCAATAAAAATGACGATTTGCGCCCACTGAGCCGGGTCGCGGCGAAAGGTACGGAAATCTTTGCTTATTAACAACCGCGTTCGCTTATCCAGGAAACAGAGGGCATTACTGAATAGATGATCCAACCAAATGGGGCCAAATCGGCGCCGTTGCGCTCCGCCGGAAGCGGCCAGATCAAACCCTCTACGGTACAACTTAGCGGCACTCCAAACCGTTAGGATGTAAACCATTAATCCATTGCTCCAGGTGAGGCACAGGTAGTACAGGGAGCTTAGGATTTCTCCACTAGCGGCACTGCGAAATCCTTCGGCCATCCAGAAAGAGGGCAGAAAATGACTGCGAAGGAGGGAGAATTCCGACAAGATTTGTGATAGAGCATCCACGGAAACAAACATTTTCCGTGCGGGCGGAAGCAGGCGCGAGTAGACCCACCAGATGATTACTGCTACCAGGGCCAGCAAGAAAGCCATTAGATATTGTTTACGATGGCGGGGAAAATAATTGACGATTGCCAAACAGATGAAGGCCCCCAGCGAACCGGGAAGGAGGATGAAACCGAAAAAGTAAAAGGGCAGCAAGAGGTAGTAAAACCAGGGAGCACCGCCTTCCACGAGCACTCCGTAGGAAATTAAGATGGGACTTCCGAGCAGAACAAACGCCCAGCTACTAAATGCCAGTGCTCCTTGAAATTTGTAGGCGAAGATTTGGTCCGAGGTAACCGGACACACCAGGAGGAAGTTGCTTTCCTGGGATGCGAACAAACTACTATAGAGGATGATTCCGGTGGAAAAGACCAGCAGACAAAAAAGAGCCACAAAGGACAGATTGAAAATGAAAGCAATCCATCCTTCTTTCAGGGTAAAGTTCCAGGGATGGGAGCGGAGTTCTTGGAAACCGAAATAGGAAACAATGTAGAGCGTTGTCCAGATCAGCAAACAGCAAAACAGAATGGTGAGAAATCGCCAGACGGATTTCCGAATCAAAACTCCGAGCGTGTTGGAAAACAATCGCCAGCGCAGCCTTTGGAAGAGAAGAAACTGATTCTGGCTGGAAGGGCTTATGTTGGCTTCCATTACACAATAGCCGGCGTTATGAGAGAGTGTAGATTTCCGGTACTATAGAGTGGCAAAAAAGGTTATTTGCACCCGAATGGCCGTTCCGGCAAAATATAAATTCCCTTTTTCGCCACACCTTGAGTATCTCTAGTACAAGGGAATCACCCGGAGTGGAAAGGTGACCTTGGAAGACTTGCCGGAAATTCGATCATGGGCGGATAGTTCCAACTGAAAAAGGCCCGGGCGATTCAGGGTCATGCCGAAACGCATGGGAACGATTTTCAATCCGGACGGAATTTCCTGAACCTTTCCGTCGAGTGGTTTGGGTAAAGTCTGTTTGCC
>CAZPPD010000905.1:0-2675 GCA_964588185.1 uncultured Alcaligenaceae bacterium
ACGAAGCGAGCCGCAATTTAAAACCCGCTGCGGCAGCATGACCGCCGAAGGCTTCCAAATGTTGCGAACAAGCTTCCAGAGCTTTGTGGAGTTTAAATCCGGGGATGGAGCGGCCCGAACCCACTGCCAAGTTTTGGTCTTTGCCTTGGGAAATCATCAACGACGGCCGGCCATAGATTTCCGTTAACCGGCCCGCCACGATACCAATCAAACCCGGATGCCAGTTGGAGTTGGCTACGACCAACGCGGGTTGGTTGATCAAACCGGAATCCTCAACCAATTGCCTGGCCTCTTGCAAAATCCGCCGTTCTATTTCTTGGCGTTGTTGATTGTGATGATCCAGTTGATCGGCAAGGTCTTCGGCCTCTTTCCTCAAAGCAGTGGTCAGCAAATCCACCGCCGTCCGCGCTGAACCCAATCTGCCCGCTGCGTTGATCCGAGGGGCCAAGCCGAAACCGATGTCGGAAGCCGCCAGTTTGGGCTTTCGAGTTAAATTGGAAACGCCCAGAAGTGCTTTCAAACCTTCCGAGGGTTTTCCTCGCAACCGCTCTAAACCATGCCGCACGAAAACACGATTTTCTCCCTGCAACGGCATCACATCGGCCACCGCACCCAGCGACGCCAAGACAACCGCATCCAATAAAAATTCCCGCAATCGGGAAGTGACCTTGTTACTGCCACTGGCTTTCTTGCACAACGCCCAAGCCAGCTTAAAAGCCACCCCGGCCCCGGATAAATCACTTTCGGGATAAGTGACATCCCCCAGCCGCGGATGCACCAATACATCTGCTTCGGGAAGCAGCGACTTGAATTCATGGTGGTCGGTCACAATGATTTCCAAGCCAAAGTCCCGGCCTTCGGCCACTTCGGCGACGCTGGCAATGCCGCAATCCACGGTGACGACGACGGAAATCCCCTGGTCGGCGATAGATTTTAGCGCTGCGGTGTTCAGCCCATACCCTTCCTGTAAGCGATCCGGTACATGGTAGTGAACCTTGCCCCCGATCAGCCGAAGTGCCCGGATTAAAATTGCCGTGCCGGTCGTTCCATCGACATCATAATCGCCGTAAATACAAATAGCCCGCTTGTCGCGGACCGCAGCAAACAAGCGGTCGGCTGCTTCGGCGACTCCCGGAGTTCGTTCGGGTTCCAGGAGATTGGTAAGAGGTGCTTTCAAAAAAGCACGGGCCTTTTCGGCAGAAGAAATCTGGCGATTCAAAAGAAGCTGGGCTACCAAGGGAGAGAGATTTAATTCCCGAGCCAAGCGATTGATGGCGGATTCATCATGGGGAAGTAATTTCCAGACTTTCAGTACTCGTCGCACACCCTATTCCTTGCTACCCTGCTTGGAAGTAAATGGATGGTGGAATTATAAGCCCTGAGGGGAAAAATCAAAAATGGATTTTTGGTTTGGTTGTTTCAGAAAAGGTGTCACGACCGGACGGAAGCTCTTTTTTCAAGGTAAGGCAACAAAGTCTCCGGGGGCGTTGACGCTGCGACCTTGGGCTTTGTTGGATAACGGATCCGCAGTAAAGAAAACCATCTGCCTGTTGGAAACGGTTTCGCCGTAACAGCATCTGGAAAAGAGCTGCGTCCGGAAAGGCCTGACAATTATTTCTTCTTAGGAATTCTTCGGAGCTTTTTGAGCTCCTTCGAATTGAAATGGCTGTCCCCCTAAGATTTGATCCGAGGTTATGGTCGGGCACACGGTCTTCTCAATGTACTCAATGATAAGCTGGGTTCCCCGAAAATGCGATACGAATGGGCGGCGTTTGGGGTTGTACATGGTGTCCGTGAGGTCTCTCATTAGCACCACGTTTTTCCCATTCTTGGCCATCTGCCGCAAACCGATCGGCCGCCCGAGAACACACATGTTGGTATGGACGCCAACCAAGATTACGTTGTTAATGGCTCGCTGTTCCAACAGGCTCCAGATCTCAACCCCGGAATCGCTGATGGCGTCTTGGTCGCGGATTTGCAGCAGATTGATTTGTTTGAGCCAGGGCGTTTTGGGATTTCGGCCCATCGCCTTGAGCTGAGCATCCCAGGCTTCTTGTTCTTCTTTGCTGCAATCGCAGCCTCCGTCCGTTTGGTCGATGGGATAGGGTACCGATTCTTCAGAAGGGATCTTGAAACACCAGCGACCGATATCTTTGGGAAGGTTCTTGGCTTTTGGGACCGTTTGAGCTCGTTTTCGAGCGGGATGATTCTGATAAGCCTTCATGCAACTGCTGGGAGCGTGAATTATAAAGACGCCCCGCTTCCGAGCAACGGTCAGTAAGTGGTTCATCCGGGGAGCCATTTCGACCACCCGTTTGACCGCATTTGGGCAATGGTGGCTGTCCCACATATCACAAACGATAATTGCAGTCTGCTTGGGGTTCCAATCTTGCCGGGAAATTTTTACTGCCGAAGAATCCTCGGATTTCACCCGGCTCCGCAATTTTAGGGAAAGTTTTTTCTCTTGCGACAGAATTGGAGTCGTCAGAAAAGCAGCCAGCACTACAAACGTAACCGGGGATCGAGTCCAAGCCATAATACGCCCTCCGTTGTAAAGTGAATGGGGTCCATGGGCGTCTCACAGCATTTTGGGATTCTTCTGATATTTTCGGTGCCCTGCTTGCGCGTTAGCCTGAAAGCGAAGTTCTCTGAGAATCTAGGCGAGCATGCTTCAG
>CAZPPD010000906.1:0-2667 GCA_964588185.1 uncultured Alcaligenaceae bacterium
GTCCACATGGCCACATCCTCTCCGTTTTCGTTCACTGACGTGGTGGTAAATGATGCGAAGCTTCAACGCCGGTTTTCTACTACTGCTGATCCCGGTAGTGCGCTACCCATTTCCCCCAGGTACCTTGGCAATGCAGGATCATCTCGATGACTTCTCGGACAGCCCCCTGCCCACCGGCTTTTTCCGTAACATGGTGAACAAAGCTACGCACATCCGGGCAGGCATCGGCTACGGTAACCGCCAATCCATAATTCGCTAACAGGGGCAAGTCGGGTAAATCATCCCCAATGCAACAAACCTGCTCCGCTTGTGTTTCAGTGGCCTCAAGAATTCCGCGGAGCGATTCCAGCTTATCGGCAGATCCTTGAATTACCGGGTCTATCCCTAACTCTTTCGCCCGGGTATCCACCACTAGGGAGGTCCGCCCGGTGATAATGGCCGCTCGTTTTCCTTCCCGCTGCCAAACCTTCAGTCCCGATCCATCGCGAACGTGAAACGATTTTATTTCCGTGTCGTTGGTGCAGTAGGTAATGCGGCCGTCTGTAAGCACTCCATCCACATCTAGAATCAGCAGCTCAATTCTTCGGCAGCGTTCCTCAAGGGAAACTTGTTCTCTTTTTTCTTCCGCCGCCCCCAAATGAGTCCCCTCCTAAGAAAAGAGAGTGAGCTTTTTCAACTAGGCAACAAGTGCGATCTGTTCGGCCTCTTCTTTTGGCACCAATCCGATTAAGTCGGTTATGTCAATTAACCCTGCTGGAGCCCCATCTTGATCCACCACAGGTAGTTCACTAATCTTTCGTTGCCGCATGATTTCCACTGCATCCGCAACCCGAGTTCCCAGTAAAACCGTCACCGGATCGGGGGTCATCACTTCGGAGATCGGCCGATCCAGTGCAGCATCGCGGCGGTTTTCGAAGAGGCGGGCAAGGTCACTATCCGTGAATATTCCGCAGAGTTTGCCGAACTCATTGGTCAGCACCACTGCCCCTGTCCGCCGCCCTCGGCCGCGGTCTTGGGCAAATACTTCGCGGACAGTTCGGTCTGCACTCCCTAAGCGCAGATCATTTTCCTTTCGCATGATGCTTTCCACCTTCAGCAGCTTTCGCCCCAAACTGCCGGCCGGATGGTACCGAGCAAAATCTTCGCGGGTGAACTCCTGCAATTCCAACAGGGTAAACGCCAAGGCATCCCCTACCGCAATCATGGCCGTCGTGCTGGTACTGGGGGCCAACCCCAACGGGCACACCTCTTGCAAAGGACCCAACACCAGGGCGATGTCCGACTTTTCCGCCAACGTACTTTTTGCATTCCCGGTAATCGCCACCACACCCATCGCCATCTGTCGAAGCGGATCCAACAGCCGGATTATTTCTTCGCTCTCGCCACTATGGGAAAGAACCAGGGCGACATCATTGGGGTGAAACATGCCCAAATCCCCATGCATTGCCCGAGTGGAATCCAAAACATATGCCCGGGTGCCTGTCGAGTTGAGAGTCCCGGCTATCTTCTGGCCGACGTCTGCGGATTTACCTGTCCCGGTTACGGCAATCCTTCCCGGACAGCGAAAAAACAAATCCACCGCCTGGAGAAAAGAATCATCCAAACGATCGGCAACCTGTTGAAGGGCCAAGGCTTCCGCCCGGACAATCTGGCGGGCAAAGTTTAGCCTTTCGGCATTGTCTCGTAACGCTTTAGGATCGTGAAACGTTAGACTCATAGCGCATCCCTGCTTGCAGGAGAGGATCGTCCGCAAATAGATTCTCCTATGTACCAAACGGGGACTATAGCGGCAGCGCCACAAATTTCAATCGCAGCACAACCGGGTAATCTATACCTTCATCGGCAATCTAGTGGGGAGAACTGAAATGAGAGAAGTTGGGGAAGGAGTTTTCAGTTTTCAGTTATTTCGCCAAGCCTGGGGAGCATTGCACAAGGTCGGAGATTAAGGTTGGTGGATATAGCCAAGTTCGGAGACTAGGGGGTGTTCGCATTGTTCTTCTTTCTGACCTGAAAACTGAAATCCTGTATAATAGGATAATAGTGGACCTCCTAGGAGTTCATCATGGATCCCAAATCAGAAAATGTTGCCCAAAATGCCAAACGCATTTACGAAGAACGTCTGCGAGGTTCTCTGGAAAAATCGCATCCGGATAAATTTGTGGCAATCGAACCCATCTCTGGAGATTTTTTTCTAGGCCAGACCATAAGCGAAGCCATTGGGGCTTCTCGATTGAAATATCCGGATAGACTTGCCCATGCAATTCGGGTTGGCCATGAAGCAGCAGTTCATTTCGGAATGCAAGTCTAATGAGAGGAATCGTGGATTCGAGCGGGAGGGCATTGCTGAAGGTAGGAATCCGGCCCGATTTAACTTCCTCATCAACCGAATTAGAAGTGTGGATTGATCCGGGTTTTACGGGTGAATTAGTTTTACCTCAATCCACAATTGATAATTTGCAACTTCAACAATCAGGTTCCGTTGACGCAATTCTTGCAGATGGTTCACAAATCCAACTGAAGACTTTTACCTGTTTTGTGGATTGGTTTGGTCATCAGCGCCGTCTCGAAGTAGTTGCCAACGAAGGCAACTACCCCCTGCTTGGAGTCGGTTTACTTCTTGGGCTTGACCAGTGATAAATTATTACTCTCTGGATTTGTCTTTGAGAT
>CAZPPD010000907.1:0-2662 GCA_964588185.1 uncultured Alcaligenaceae bacterium
GTTCTTCGGGGGGAAGATTGGTCAATATTTTCAACCGTTCTTCGGGGGAAAGATTGGTCAATATTTTCAACCGTTCTTCGGATGGCAAGTTTTGCAAAACTTCTAATCGCTGTTCATTGGTCAATTCCTCAAGAACTTCCCGCCGCACTTCCTCTTTAAATTGTTCGATTGTGTATGCCAATTCCAAGCCCTCCAATTTGTACTGTTTGACGACTTTTTTAAGGATTGTGCTTTTATCCGGAACCGCTAGTTTCAAATTCTCAGCACCATATTGAACTTGTTCTTCCACCGCGCTGAACAATAGCCAGAAGGCATTATGCTCTTCTTTGGGTATTTCCCGCAAAACGATCAAACGAATGGAATCCGTTCCTCGTTGGATTTCGTAAACACCAGGTTGAATACGATTTAATGTTACCTGTTTGCTCAGTTTTTGAGGAGAGCGAGTGCACACACCATACATTCGGAAGGATTCTTCCGGTTCGAGAACATCCGCATTCGCTCCCGTTTGCTTGTCCTCATCGGTGATAAACTTCCGGTAATTAACATAATGACCCGTTAATTCTTTTAACGTCCAATCATCAAATGGTTCCCACATCGATTTGTAACTGAGCAAATTGTAGACAGCTAAATTGTCCAGCCCATCCGGGAGTTGGCCTTGGAATTCCCCCTCTCGTTTTTTGATGATGACCACATCCAAAAGCTGTTTCTTGAGGGAAAGGTCTTTCTCCATTTCTACTTTATAAGGGGAACCGGTAAAGAAATAAGTTAGGGCTATTCCAAACAACCGATGCCACTCAACCCAGGATTGACTTTCTGTGGACAATTGGAGTCCTTTTCAATTGGGTTTGTTCTAAATTCCCACCAGCAAACCTATCCCGAAAAAGGGTCTTTGAAATTGAAAATCCAACAGGCATTGTAAAAAAACTTTATTCTCAACTCAAAAGGATTTCCTCGAATGCTTGACAGCAGCAACTAACCAGGGAAAATGAATTTCTAGTGAAGAGCCGTGAAGGATCGGTTCTCCTCTCTCCGCTTGTTTTGTGAGGATAAGTCATGGCAACAGCTACCGCTGGAAAAAATCGAATCCAACCCCCAAAGGTTAAACCGCAGCATCCGCTTTTAATAGACGGCAAATGGCAAGACAGCGTTTCCGGAAAAACTTTCCCTACGATTAATCCGGCAACCGGCGAAGTGATTTGCCAAGTCGCTGAAGCTGACAAAGCAGACGTGGACCTGGCGGTGAAGGCTGCCCGCAAGGCTTTCAATGGTGGTACCTGGTCGCGCATGAATGCCTCCGACCGAGGCCGTTTGTTGCACAAGTTGGCCGATCTTATTGAAAAGCACAAGGAAGAATTGGCGGCTCTGGAATCGCTGGATAATGGGAAACCTTATCGGGACTCTCTCAATGCCGATCTTCCTTTAACCATCAAGTGTTATCGCTACTACGCCGGCTGGACCGACAAAATTCAGGGCAAAACCATTCCCATTGATGGTAATTACTTTTGCTACACCCGGCATGAACCAGTTGGTGTTGTCGGTCAAATTATCCCCTGGAACTTTCCACTTCTCATGCAGGCTTGGAAGTGGGGACCGGCTTTGGCGACCGGTTGTACCGTCGTCTTAAAGCCGGCGGAACAGACTCCGTTGACAGCTCTTCGAATCGCCGAGTTGGCTCAGGAGGCAGGATTCCCGGACGGCGTCATTAATGTCGTGCCCGGGTACGGTCCAACCGCCGGTGCAGCAATCAGCAGCCATATGGATGTGGACAAGGTCGCCTTCACCGGCGAGCATACCACCGGGAAAATAATCATGGAAGCTGCCGCCAAGAGCAACCTGAAACGTGTGAGTCTGGAATTAGGGGGTAAAAGCCCCAATGTTGTTTTCGCGGATGCGGACTTGGATGCTGCCGTTGATGGGTCCTACTTTGGCCTGTTCTTTAACCAAGGCCAATGCTGCTGTGCTGGTAGCCGGTTGTTTGTGGAAGAAAGAATTTACGACCAATTCCTTGATCGGGTAGTATCCAAAGCAAAAACCCAGAAAGTCGGCGACCCTTTTGACATGGGAACAACCCAAGGCCCGCAGGTCTCCGAAGAACAATTCAATCGCATTATGGGATACATTGATTCCGGTAGAACCGATGGAGCCAAGTTGTTATGCGGCGGCAATCGGGTTGGTGAGAAGGGCTACTATATCGAACCGACGGTGTTTGCCGACGTCAACGATGACATGAAGATTGCCCGCGAGGAAATCTTCGGTCCGGTAATGAATGTCTTAAAGTTCAAGGATGTCGATGAAGTCATTCAACGCGGCAATGAAACCTTCTATGGATTAGCCGCGGCAGTTTGGACTCGGGATATCGCCAAAGCTCATCGCATTGCCAAGGACCTTCGAGCCGGAACCGTATGGGTCAATTGCTACGATGTGTTTGATGCGGCAGCACCCTTCGGCGGCTACAAAATGAGTGGCTTTGGCCGCGAACTTGGCGAGTACGCTTTGGAGTTATACACCGAGGTCAAAACGGTAACGGTTAATCTTAGTTAATCTGGGTTTTATTTGCGAATCAGTAATCATATCATTCAGCCGGTCGGCATGCTTTCGGGCCCGGGCATGCTTTCCGGCAGGGATGTCATGGCGAGAGTTAAATATGCCTCGGCCCCGTCAG
>CAZPPD010000908.1:0-2660 GCA_964588185.1 uncultured Alcaligenaceae bacterium
GACCTTCGAGTACCGTCGAGACAGTGTTGCCGGGTACTTCGCCGACAGCCCAATAGTTCTTGAGGTTTCCGGCGATGGGGGAGGAACTTGGACTCAGTTGGACAGTTGGAATAATGGGGAAGACCTAAGCATCCAGAATGCCAATTACAACATCTCTGCTTATATCTCAAATGATACCCAAATTCGTTTCCGGGAAACTGCTGCTTCCGGAGTTGATGGCTACATCTATTTTGACAACATTCAAATTGAGTATGACGCTACAGGTTCGGCTTCCACCTTTTACTTGGATGATATTGGAGGTGAATCCGACATTCCGGATGGTTTCCTGAAAACGAGTGTTCCCACAAATACCTCCCTTGCAAACTATGATCCCAGTCGTGATTCCGACCCGGGGTTAATAATAGCAAAGGGTGCTTCTGGTGTTGGAGAAACGGATCCGACCAAATACCAATCCTGGCTGATTGCAGCGGGTGGAACGTCGATTAATAACCCGGTCACCTTCACAGTTTGGACTGCAATAAAAGATTTCGACACTTCTAAGGCGGGGAGTGTGACTGCATACCTGGTGGAATGTAATGCCGGCGGGTCCGGATGTATTGCCATTGCCAGTGATACAATCACTCGAGGCGACTGGGATACGGGCAACACAGGATCATGGATCAAGGATACTTTTGATTTCGGTACCATCACTCATACAGTTGGTTCCGGGAAACATCTAGGTATTAAGGTCATTGTCGACAATGCTTCCGGAGATGACCTGTGGTTTGCCTACGATACCACCACCTATCAATCCCGGCTACAAATTGGGAAGGAAAATTCTCTGTGGATAAACACACAGAATCAGGTTAACTCAAGTGGAGCACCCGGTTTGGACAGCTGGTCAGAGGGAGAAGTTCTGAAATTCGACGGATCTCAGTATGAACCCGGAGGTACGTCAGGAGATTTCTCCGTAGCTTTTGATATCGATCCTTTTGTGGGTGACGGAGATGCACGCCCGGATGCCTTGCATTTCGTTACTAAGGCTATCACCCTTCCAGGATTTAATCTCCTTCCGGGAGACATTATCTTCTCTACGGCTTTTGACGAAACCATAGGCGGAATCTCCATTAATGACGAAGATGTCCTGGTGTTTCGACCGAATAATCCTGGCGATTACGGTTCCGGAAATTTCAGCTTACTCATCGATGGATCAGATGTCGGATTAAATGATATTCAGGCTCTCACCTTAGTCGAAAACACAGTTACTATCGGGGGGATTAATCTTCAGGAAGGGGATTTCCTTATCGCCGATAACCAGCTGGATATAACCCACCTCGTTCTCACCTCAACCGGAAACAGCACTGCAGGTAGTGAAACCATCTTCTTAGATTTATCCGACATTGGAGTTTCCAACGGAAATCGGACAGTTGCAATGCATCTGGTCGGCACAGATACACCTCTAGGCGATGAAAATTTAACGGCGGGACAACTACTTGTTTCTTTAACCAATTCCGATCCCAGTTTGGGAGATGGTACTCCGATAAGTGTTACTAGCCAAGATATTTTCATCCTGGATGTAACCAATGCCGGTGCAAACACAAATGCCTTTGCCACTAATCTTTTCGATGGTTCTGACGTCGGCTTAAACAATAATAACGAAGACATCCATGCCTTAACGATCGTTCCCTCCAATTTTGCTCCAGTCATCAATTTGCCGGGAGGAACAGTAAACTACTTGGAGAATGATCCACCTACGCTTTTAGATAACTCTGCCACGTTTTTTGATGCCAACTCACTTAATTTTGACAACGGCACATTGGCAGTCGATTTTACCGTAAATGGTACCGGCAACGATCAACTAGCAGTTCGCAACCAAGGGACCGGTTCCGGGCAGATCGGGATTTCCGGAGCGAATATAACTTATGAGGGAACAACCTTTGCTACTTTCACCGGTGGCAAAAATGGTTCGGCCTTGATAATAACCTTCACTCCAAATTCAACTCAGACCGCCATTCAAGCTCTGCTTCGCAATATCACCTATGAGAATATTTCCGAAAATCCAAGTGAGAATCCTCGGACAGTTCGCTTTGTTCTAACCGACGGGGATGGTGGGATATCCAATCCAACCACTAAATCAGTCAATGTAACTGAAGTCAACGACCCTCCTTCAATTACGCTGATAAACACCATCTCTACCTTAGCGGAAAATGTTGACACGAGCAGTCCGATCAAAGTCGCCGATATTGTTATCAGTGATGATGGGTCCGGAAGCAATAACTTATCATTATCGGGACCGGATACCGGTCTATTTCAAATAGTAGGAACGGAATTATACCTTCAAGGAGGAGCTGCTCTGGATTTCGAAACCAATCCATTTCTTAACCTCACGGTAAGAGTAGACGATACCGCAGTTGGAAGCTCTCCCGACGATACGGCTACACTCACCATTAGCATCACCGATGTCAACGAACCGCCAACAGTCGCGCTGGCAAACACAACGACTACATTGGCCGAAGATACGGATACTAGTAGTGTCAGTAAAGTCGCCGATATTGTCATTAGTGACGATGCCCTGGGAACCAATGATCTGGCATTAGTCGGTACTGATGCTCCGTTGTTTGAGATTGTCGGTACGGAGTTATTCCTGCGAGCAGGAACTAGCCTGGACTTCGAAACCAATC
>CAZPPD010000909.1:0-2658 GCA_964588185.1 uncultured Alcaligenaceae bacterium
GGATAAAACCAGTTCTCAGCCGAGAACACCACCGCCGCCCAACAAGCAGAACATGCAGTACCCCCAGTGGTCCCGGCACGGTGTGCCCCGGCCGCTGCCGTCATTCATCCGCGGGGTTCGGCTGAACTCGCCGCATAAGACCACCAAAACCTGATCCAACAAACCGCGGTCATTTAAGTCCAGGAACAAGGAAGAAACGGCACTATCTACCATGGGAAGATACCGTTCCATGCCTGCTTGCAGATTCCAGTGATGATCCCAGCCGCCGAAGTGAACGGTCACAAACGTGGCCCCGGCTTCGACCAAGCGGCGAGCCAACAGCGTACTTTGGCCAAAACTGTGACGGCCAAACTGATCCCGAACCCGCGGGTCTTCCCGGCTGATATCGAAAGCCTCCCGTGCCGTGGGGCCGGTTACAAACTCAAAGGCTTCGCGTTCGAACCGGTCCATGGCTTCCACGGTTCCGCTATGGTCAATCTCTCGGCGCATAGTCTCAAAGTGGCCTACCAAGGCTCGGCGTTCCTCGAGACGATCCAAGGTCAACCCTTGGGCGAGATTGAGATTTTGCACGCGGAAGTTGGGCCGATTGGGATCTCCCCCGGTTTGAAACGGATTGTACATGGCCCCCAGCATATGCCCGCCAAAATAGCCGGGACTCAAGCCAATACTGCTCGCCCTCGGCACACTCACATAAGCCGGCATTCCCCGATGGCGGGGTCCCAACTCGCGTGAAACCACAGCTCCGATCCCGGGAAAACGCTGGTTATTGTTGGCCCCGCTTACTCCCATGGCTTTGGTAGTCATCATGCGGTGGCCGCCGCCGAAATGGTCCCCGGTCCCGTGGTGCAAGGATCTCACGACAGAAAACAGATTGGTTACTCGGGCTTGCCGGGGGAAGAGTTCGCTGATTTGAAATCCGGGGACTCTTGTTGGAATTGGCCGCCAAATTCCCCGAAATTCTTCTGGAGCATCCGGTTTCATGTCATACAAATCCATATGACTCGGCCCGCCGTCCAGCCACAGCAAGATAACCGAGGTATTTCGCCGAGGTTGATTTCCAGCCGATTCTTCACGGGCTTGCAAAAGCGGAGCCAAGCCCAGAGAAGCCATTCCGCTGACTCCAAGCTTCAAGAAACTCCGCCGGTTCATCCCGTCGCAATATTTTCCCGTAGAACCGAAGTTGAGTTGAAACATAAAGCGCCCCCAATTTTTGTTTTTTTAAGTGTGTATTTGAAAGAAGTTTAGTTCTCTTAGGTGGTTGGAATCTGTTTTTGGTGGAATTTTTTGGCAGGAATTAGGGCTATACTAATATAGAATTCTGCAGAAGTCTAGAATGGAATTTGAGAAGATTATGCCTCGCCTCTCCTTGGCAGCCAGCGATATGAAAACCACTCCATCTCTTTGAGTTAACATGGTCAATGGGGGCCTCTCACCTCTTCAGCCACTGGCAACATCCCGTTTGGAGGAGAGAAATTCGGTCTTTGTATGTTGCACTTCGAAGCCCAGACTTGCCGGATGGCATCCAGGGAGATATTGTCATCAACGAATGTCGTTCGACCGCCGATGAGATTGTCGTCATCCAGACCGATGCTGCTGTGAACATCATCCTCAATGCCCGGTAGCACTTTGGTAGGATATGTGAAGACATATCCATTGCCACGTAAGTGCTCGACAAGCAACGGCAGTGTGACTGCTAAGCGATCAATGAGGGACTTCATACCAACAAAATGTCAATGCAATATGTACCAAGAAGGGCCGAACGACAAAGCTCTGCTCGGGGCCGACTAGGAAGCCCTCAAGATCTTCTCCATCTTGCGTCCCTTTGCGAGTTCATCCACTAATTTGTCCAAGTACCGGGCCTGTTGGGTCAAGGGTGTTTCTATTTCTTCTACTCGATACCCGCAGATGACACCGGTAATAAGACTTGCATTTGGGTTGAGCGTTGCTTCAGCGAAGAATTGCCGAAACGTGGCGTTATTTTCAATCAGAGCTTGCAGTTTGGTCTCGCTGAATCCCGTCAGCCATGAAATTACCTGATGGAGTTCGTCAATGGTCCGACCCTTCTTCTCAATCTTCGCAACGTAATGCGGATAGACAGAAGCAAATGTCATGTTAGCGATTCGTTCATCGTGTTCCTGCGTGGTCTTCATGTCTGGCTACTCATTGTTTTGTGTTACTAGCGATAATATTTGTCGAGTCATCAGTGCGGATGACAAGAATTGTCGAAAGCCGTTCCATCCAACTCCGTTGTGGATTCTTTCCAATTGACTGGTCGTGCCGTTTGAGCCGAAGACAACCGGCATTGTCCGAAAGTTGGCCTATCAGCACACCTCAACTTCCAGCAATAGATTAATATTTTTCGATGTTACAGAGCACCAGTCCATTGCGTATTAATCCCGTTTTTTTCTAAACCTACTTTACCAATTGTCTTTGGTTGAACCAAATTTTTTCCACCCTAAATCCCGGATAGGAAAAGATTTTCATTGAGTTGTTTAGTGAATTTATGTATACTATAAAGAGGAAGGATTTTATGAGGTTACTTTTGGAGTACAACGATGACTAAACCCGACAACCCAACCAACGACCGAAACAACCAAGGCCAATTCACTCAAGGCAATCCCGGTGGGCCGGGGAACCCGTATGCCCGGCAAGTGGCGC
>CAZPPD010000910.1:0-2652 GCA_964588185.1 uncultured Alcaligenaceae bacterium
TGTCTAGAACGAGACACCGAACTTATTTTGTGCCGCCCTTTTCAGGCCTTTTGGAAGATTTTCTTCCCTAAACCAGGGCTTCGCTCTGCCTTGGTATTTTTTGGTAATGCCTTCTCAGGGCAGGTTATGGATAGTCAAATCCGGATTGGCAACAATTGGGTCGACCGGGTCGCCTTGCAGGGCACGCAGGAACAGAACAAGGTTTGCTTTCTCCTGATCCGTTAGGTTTAGCTTCAGGGGGACGACCGGAGTGTTGTCCGGCCCAAACACGTGAACTTTGGGGCCTTTGTAAGCTTTCCCTTGGAGGCGAAAAGCTTTTTCCGCGTCAAAATCACGCATCTTCACATCCAGGTAGCGATTGGCGTTTCCGCCCCGGTCGTAAAAATCGACTACCTCTTCCAGTGTTTTCTCACTGCCGTCATGCATGTAGGGAGCTGTCGTTACCAAGCCACGAAGTGTGGGGGTTTTGAATGCGCCTACCATGTCGGGGTCTTTGTGGCCGATTGGCTGAGCGGCGAACCGCCCCAAGCTATCCTTGGGAAGGATGCCGTTCTTGACGCCAACACCCAAGTTGTGAAACTGATTGTCGGTAAAGTTATCGCCGACATGGCAGCTATTGCAGCGGGCTTTATTGAAAAACAAGTTATTGCCATTCCATAGACTCTTGGCAACGCCGGGAATCTTGCCCATATCCTTGGCCGGATCTAGTTGGAGGGCCTTTAACGCCGGAACATCTTTGGCTTGGAACGCTTGCTTGAGCACTTTTTCATAGTCCACCGGCTCTAATTTGAAATCTGAACCGCCCTCCTCAAATACCCGAAAGCGCATGGCTAGGTCCGCCCGGTCGTGGATGGAATTAGCGGCGAGAACAGTTCTCTCGTAAACGGCGATAGCCTTGGCTATGGTATCTCGCGTTGGTTCAGTTCCGTAGGCTTTCTTGAACGAGTCCACGTAAAAAGAATTTTTGCGGAACCGTTTAACCACGCCATGCCACGCATGCCCTTTGTTATCAAACATCTCCAGAGGATTTTGCGGCGGCCCCTGGGCTTGGTCTTCCAAAGAGATTGCCCGGCCATCCCAGAATTGCAAGGGATTATAAGCAGAGTTCAAAACCGGCGGAGCACTAACCCCTCCCAAATTGCCATTGATTCCGGTAGAAACGGCGGACTGGTCCGTCCAACCCAACTCCGGATCATGGCAAGTAGCACAGGCTACCGTGTTGTCCGACGAAAGGACCTTGTCGAAGTAGATTTTCTTGCCCAGCGCCCATCGGTGCAGGGTCATTTCGTTTTCGGGGGGAACTGTGGGAGCGGTGTTTAACCCCAAAGGCACTTTGATTTCGATTACCTTGCGAACTAATTCCTTACCAGTAAGGGGATTTACAACCTTTTCAGTGGTTTCATTCCAATATCGATTTAGCTTATTCCATTTCTGGGGATCTTTGGCACGGGCGACGAATTTGATGGGAATTTGCTTCTCAAATGGCAAGCGGAGATTTTCATTGGGCAACTGCCAATCGTAAGAAGCCAAGTCTTTGACCGAAGATTCTTGTGCCGGACAGGGATTAATTGGAGCGGCAAGCAGAAATAAAATTCCGCTTGCCCACAGCAAGTGAAACTTTTTTACCATGGTAGGAGTACCTTTCATGAAAGAGGGAAGCCAACCGGTTGGGAGGCCGATTGTTTTCCCTCGCTGGGAATAACGACAGAGCAAACAGGTAAGGGTTTGCTGTAACAATTGCCTGATGGTAGGTGGTAATTCTCAATTACTTATTTAATAGCATCACGACATCAGTTCCACAAAAAACGCAGTCTAACGCACGGCGGGATAATATTGGGAAAGCCGATCGGGATGTACTCCGGCACCGGCAAGGGCGGTTAAGGTCCAATTTCGCAAAGTTTGGCGGAGAAGCCCCACCCGTTTCCAGCGGCGCGGGGAGACAAATATTTTGTGTGGGACAACAACCACTTTTCCCATCCGCCGCAGATGCCGGCAAATGAAAATATCCTCCATCAGTTTAAACTCCGGAAACCCGCCCGCCCTATCGAACGCTTGTTTGGTTAGAAATAAACCTTGATCTCCATAAACCAATCCCGTCAACCGTACTCGAAGAGTGGCAGCGGCATTAATGGATCGGTAAAACATTCCTTTTTCAGGTACATGCATCTGAAAACAGCCGGCGACCACGTTTTTCTTGCTCAGAGCCATCGGAATCTGCTTCAATGCACCCGGCTCCAAAGTGCAATCGGCATGCAAAAAGAGCAGCACGGAACCGGTGGCTTGTTTCGCCCCGGCATTCATTTGGGCTCCTCTTCCCTTAGGAGCTGCCACGGTAAAGTCCGCTTCCCCGCAGAGCTCAACCGTCTCGTCCGTGCTGCCGCCATCCGCTACGATGATTTCATGCGGGTCTAATTCCCGAATTTTCTCCAAGGTATGATGGATCTGGGAAGCTTCGTTGAGGGTGGGAATTATAATTGATATTTTCATTGTATATTCCTCGCATCCATGACGTCTTTTATTTTACTGGATGGGAAAAAATCTGTCAGTGTACCGAATGGTGTTTTCCCTCAGGATTCTTCTCCTGTTACGATTAATACCTGCCATTGTTGTTTTTTTCCAAGAAGTGGGATCGGGTATGAAAACCACTAGGTT
>CAZPPD010000911.1:0-2651 GCA_964588185.1 uncultured Alcaligenaceae bacterium
CGGAGCTATTGTTGGCCGGGTTAAGTTGCTCTTATATTGTCTCCAGCGGAATCGTCAAGGATGTCGGGCGCGGTATAACTCAAGCCATCGGTCAGGAAAACGAGTTCTGGATGCCGTTTTTGACCGGCTTGATTTTCTTGCTCCCTTATTTGATCTGCGTTTATCTGCTCAACCACATCCCTGATCCCAATGCCAAAGACATCCTACAAAGAGTCAAACGCCAACCCATGGACGGCGAGAAACGTTGGTCCTTTGTTTTTCAATTCTTCCTCGGCATTAGCTTGATTATGATCTTTTACTTCTTCCTAACCGCCTACCGCGATTTTCGCGACAACTTCGGGGTCGAGATTTACAACCGGCTTGGATACGCAGATGATAAAACCATTTTTAGCCGTACCGAGATCGCCGTGGGCCTTGGGGTGATGCCCATTCTGGGCTTACTGTTCCTGGTGCGCAACAACCGTTGGGGTCTCATGGGGGCATTTACCATAATGATCGTGGGAACCACGTTGCTTGGAGTTAGCACCATCCTGTTTGATTTCGGGATCATTAGCGGCTTGATGTGGATGATCTTAAATGGCTTTGGACTCTACCTGGCCTATGTCCCGCATGGTTCCGTATTGTTCGATCGCATCATCGCCTCCACTCGAATTGTGGGGACGTCGGTCTTCGCTATTTATGTAGCCGATGCTTTGGGTTATGTCGGGTCCATTTCAATTATGATGACGAAGGATATAATCTTTGGAAGTGAGACTTCGCGGTTAGATTTCTTCCGAATGTTTAGCTACGCCATGGCCATCGGCAGCGCTGTCCTATTAATAGCCAGTGCTGCTTATTTCTGGATGCAAAGGCCAGCACCTATATCCGAAGAAAATCCAGCCTGAGATTACCTTAAATGAATCGCTTCCCGATTTCTAATCGTCTATGTTTTAGGTAGAAAACAGAGAATACTAAATAGAAAGGAGGATGCTATGAGTGTTTGGAAAATTGCTTTAACAGCTCTCATCGCCATATTCTCCATCAATTGCTTTGCCCAGTTCGGCCAAACACAGGAAAAACCCAAGACCGGGAAAGTACGCCCCTTAGTTGAGGTCGTATTCTGCCTGGATACTACCGGCAGCATGGGCGGGTTGATTGCCACCGCCAAGGAAAAGATTTGGGCCATCAGCAACCAAATCGCCGGCGGCAAACCAACCCCCCAGCTCAAGGTTGGCTTGGTTGCTTATCGCGACCGCGGCGATGACTATCGCACCAGGCTGTTCCCCTTGACAGAAGACCTCGATGCGATACATGCTCACCTCAATAAATTCCAAGCCAAGGGCGGCGGTGACTTCCCGGAAAGCGTCAACCAGGCACTGCACGAAGCGGTTACCAAAATGAACTGGAGCAAGAACAAAACTGCCTTGCGGATTATCTTCCTGGTGGGTGATGCGCCCCCTAAGATGACTTACAAGGACGACGTCAAATATCCCTTATCTTGCAAGCTGGCTAACAAAAAAGGCATTTTGATTAACTCCATCCAATGCGGCACTCATGCGAAGACAAAAGATGCCTGGAAAACCATTTCTACCTTGGGCCGAGGCTCCTATGTCCAGATTAATGCTCAAGGCGGCCCCCTTCAATTCCTTGCTACCCCTTTTGATGAGGAATTAGCCAAAATCAATCGCGAGATGGCCAAAGATACCTTGCCCTATGGAAATCGACATACCCAAAAAGCCGCTGAAGAAAAAACCAAAGCGGCCATGAACCTTCCTATCGGCCCCGCCGCCTCCCGTGCAGGTTTCAACAGCAAAGTCGGCCAAGTTGCCACTTATGACCTACTTGATAATATCCGCCGAGGTAAGGTTCGATTGGAAAACCTCAGACGCGATGAACTTCCACCTCAACTGCAAAACCTGTCTCTGAAAGACCAGAAAGCATTCTTGAAACGCCTAGAGGAGAAACGACTTCATTTGCAGAAGAAAGCGATTAAACTGGATCAAAAACGCCACCTCTTCCTCCAAAAGAAACTGGAGGACCTAAAGGAATTCAAAGCTCCCGAAAGCTTCGAACAACAGGTCCTGCGCATCTTACAACAGCAAGCCACTCGGGCCAAAATCCGCTACTCGGAAGTAAAACCGGCAAAGAAATAATCTAGTAGCTGTCGCCAGAAATAGCTTAATAATCCAAGCCAATCCCGGCCTCGGGAATACGGCTGCAGCCCGAATATGCTAATTGAGATAATTTATAGGCTATTTTTTTCCCAATATCACTTTGTCCACCTTTTCCCCCTCTGTTTTTTTCTCAACTTAATTTATCACCATTAGAACTGGCCGAAGAGGGAAGGACTTTTTGCCTTCATTGTCCGGTGAGGATTTGGATAGCAATTAGATAGGTGAATCAAGCACCAGACAACCCAAAACGGAGAATCAAGATGTCAAAAGCATACCTTACCCTCGAAGCACTTGAAGACCGCTTGGCTATGAGTACTGCATCCATGGGAGTTTTGGAAAACACACTAATCATCAACGGTACCGAAGCTGCCGAATCGGTTTTGGTCACCGAAAGCGACGCCGGGATGATTAAAGTCACCATGATCCAAGGCGGCGGGGCTATTGTGCAAACTTATGATCACAGTAACTTTTCTTCAATCCAATTTATTGGCAACGGCG
>CAZPPD010000912.1:0-2640 GCA_964588185.1 uncultured Alcaligenaceae bacterium
AACCAAACCAAATACAACCAAAACCAGGAGAATAATTATGAAACGTTTTCTGCGAAAACTGTTTGGCTCAGCCTCTACACCTACCTTCAAGCATCAACGGGTTCGTCCCCAGTTTGAAAGCTTGGAAGACCGTGCCTTAATGGCTGGAGATGTGACAGCTTACATCTCGGGCAGCACCTTGTTCATCGAAGGCGATGAGGCAAACAACCACATTGAAATTTTTGAGCAATCCGATGGCTCGATCAAGATTGAGAACACCGAAAGTTCCAATCCCTATTATGTGCCCATTAACAACTATTCCTACTACGGGAATTACTACTACGGTGGGGTTTCGAAATTGTCGAACAGCTACTACACCCTGATCAACGGGAAACATAGCGACACTATTTCCGGATCGTTTAGCAACATCAAGGTACTCATGTCCGGCGGGAATGACAGCGTCGATTTTCATGATGTCGATGTTCCATGGGATCTGGAAATCGACATGGGGTCGGGCGGTGATGATGTGGATGTAGATGATGTGACTACTGGCGACGACCTAATTATCCGTTCCGGTGGCGGCGGCACAGTATTCGGCAAAGATGACATTCGGGTGACGGATACCCACGTTGGAAGCAGTTCCTCCACCAACAACGACCTATACATCTATGGCAGTAACGGGTTGGAAGAGGTCGCCGTTATTAATGTGACGGCCGAGGATGACATGCTCATCTACCTTACCAAGGAAGGAGAAGGAGACCGGGCATTTTTATCCAACGGCAATCGTGTGTTGGGCGACTATTCTCGTGGAACGACTCGGGTGGATTCCGATTTCATTTATGTCCATGACCTGGAAACCGAAGGCGATGGAGATTTCCGCTATGCGAGTTACCTGGAGATAACTTCTTCCGATTTTGGCGATGACCTGTGGGTGGACGGCACGAGCCAAGCGGACACGATGGTCTTTTCCAACCTTTCGGTCAACGACCTCGCAGACATCGATGCCCTAGGTGGTAATGACACGATCACAGTATCTGGAAGCAAAGGTTTCCACATCGATGGCGGCTCCGGGGATGATGAAATTACTGGTGGCTCCGGAAGTGATACCCTGCTGGGAAACTCGGGGAGCGACACCATTCTGGGTGGATCCGGTGCGGATGAAATCAACGGTGGAACCTACCGCGACCACCTTTATGGAGAGGGAGGTAATGACACCATCAAAGGCGGCAGTGGCGATGACTTCATCAACGGCGGTTCTGGCCACGACAAGCTTTACGGAGAAGGGAACCGGGACGGAATCTATGGCGGTACCGGCAACGATACCATGGATGGGGGTTCCAGTGCCGACCGGTTCCTGATTCTTCGGGATCATGACGGCTGGTTTGGCCCCTATAGCGATGATGTCATTCAGAATATGAGTTCTTCGGACGTAGAGGTCTTCTTCGAAAATTTCGACCAGACCACCGTAACTTTGAACGGCAACAACTCCACCACCTTTTCTGCCGGCACCTGGACGGATCAGCATGTGGAATGGGTTGACGATGCCCTCTACGTCATGGTTCGACGCACCGGCAACAATGGTTTGATCAACGACGGAATGGTTCTCGGTCGTGTCGGCACCAACCAAAGCGGTAATGGGTTCACCGCCTACAATTCATTTGGAACATCGGTGTTCAGCAACGCTGCTTTCAACAACCAAAACAATGCCATGCGAATAATCTTCCATGAAATCGGCCACAACTGGGATAATGAGAATCCATACTGGAGCGATTTCCAAGAGATCAGCGGTTGGACCCAAGCAATTGCCTGGTGGGATACCACTCCGTATACGGAATCGATTGACTTCCAATGGGTCACCAATCAGTGGTGGTTTAAGACGAGTGAGGATGACACCTTCGCTCGCAACTACGGCAAGACCAACCCGATGGAAGACTTTGCTACGGTATTCGCTGCCTACTTAATGGAATGGGGCAGTAATAACACCGAATATGATTTCTTGAACTACAACTGGAGTACTGGTGATATCGATGAAAAAGTGGAATTGATCAGTGACTGGTTGGACGAGGTCTAATATCCAAAAGGGAAATGTTTACCCAATAACTGGAAAGTAGGTTGCTTCTTCGTAAGATTTCAGCCACCTACTTTCCTCCTTTGTGCTGGGATATCAGATCCATTTGAGTCCCTTTCTTTTTTCCTGCAATCAAAAGGAGCCGAGAAGAACTGGTAAATTATTTGGAAATTGACTGGGATCACGAGGTACTATAGCTGTACTCAAGCTGTTTTTGCGGGAATAATGCGGCAAGAAGTGAGTTGGATGGAACAATCATTACCTGCCCGAAAGGACATTCGATTCAATGGAAACCTGCCCCTCTCCGGAACAACTGGAAAAATTATTTGAGGATCAGCTAAGTGAGCCGGAGCAAAAGTCCATTGAGGACCACATCGGTGAATGCCTTGACTGTCAAAAAACACTTCAAGAGATAAGTCACTCCGGGAGGTGGAATCGCCTGCAAGGTTTACTGAAAGAGAGACCGGTCAGCACGGTCGAATTTTCTTCTTCCGAATTTACCAGCCCGGAAAACACGAAAACGGTTGCCCAAACCGACGAAGCGGAAACCTCCACCCCACAATCTCATCCTTTGACCAGAAACCCGCAAACGG
>CAZPPD010000913.1:0-2633 GCA_964588185.1 uncultured Alcaligenaceae bacterium
GGAACGAAACAGTGCCATGGAAAAGATCCTTTGGCATGGGCAAGCAGCTTTGCCCTTGTTAGAGAAACTGAGGAAAAACCAATCAGCGGAAATGCAGCAACGGGCGGAGATTCTAATCCGCAAGATTCAGCATAAAATATCCCCCGAAATTGAATCCGCGGTCCTTCGCGTTCTCAGCCGGACCAATCCTCAAGAAGCTCTCCCCTTGCTAATGGATTATTGGTCCCATGCCGGGGATCTGTGGATTCAAAATGAAGCCTTGGATCATCTTGGTAAACTTGCCAGCCAAAATAAAAATCTGACCGCGCAAATCCTCGCGGCGGCGAAATCCGACGCCAATCCAACCCGCCAAGCGGCGGCAGCATATTTGTTGGGAAGATTGGGTGATCTTAAGTATCGGTCTTTGCTACGCAACTTGCTCGGTTCGAACAATACGCAAGTCCGGCAAATGGTAGTCCAGGGATTGCTCGGCAAAAAAAACGTGGAATATGCGAAGACTACTTTTTCGTCCGACGATCAATTGCTGCAACAGAACAAGATATATGCCGATGGTCCCGGGATTCTTGATTTTCTGCGTTCGCGAACCCTGAGTGCTAAGGACCAAAACCAATTACAGTATTGGATCGACAACCTCGGCCACCGGTCTTACCGCATTCGATCAGTTGCCAGCCAAAACCTGATTCGCCGGGGACCGCCTTCTCTTCCTTTTCTCCGGCAAGCGTTATTGAACCCGAAGTTGGAAGTCCACCAGCGGGCCTTAATTTGCATCCAAGAAATTAAAAAGGGGCCGGGTCCGGCATTGTCCACCGCAGCGATTCGCTTGCTTACGAAAAATGCTCCCCCCCAGGCAACAGAGGTTCTGCTCGACTATATTCCTTTCGCGGACGATCAACAGGTTTACGAGGAAATTCTCAATGCCTTATGTCTGCTCAATTTGCAATCTCCCGTGATTAATCCCCAGTTGGTTGGGTCCCTGAAGGATAGCCACCCCGCGCGGCGAGGAGCCGCAGCTTACACCTTGGGCAAAGTGGGAACCGAAGCGGAATGCCTTTTGCTGCCCAGTCTGTTGAACGACCCCGATTCCATGGTCCGCTTCCGATCGGCGATGGGATTGCTGGCTGCCAATGATCCGCGTTCCATTCCCACTCTTATCCGGTTGGTAGAAGTATTACCGGAGAATGAAATTCTGCAGATCGAGGATGTCTTGCGCCGCCTTGCTGGAGAAAAAGCAAACTTGCCGAACATTACCACTACCGGCAGCAAAAATCGGGCGAAGGCAATCCAGGCATGGACTAATTGGTGGAAAAGCCATGGCAACAACATAGACCTGACCCTCGCCAGATCGCGGGAGAGGTATCTCGGGTTGCTGACGATCTGCGAGTATGATTCCCGCGTAGGAAAACCCGGAGGTCGAGTGTATGAATGTGACCGCAATGGCAAAACCCGCTGGGTGATCGGCAACTTATCCGGCCCCATGGACGCTCAAGTGTTGCCCAATGGACGGGTACTCATTGCGGAAAATTCCGCCCGGCGAATTACCGAGCGGGATTTAACCGGCAAGATTCATTGGGAGTATGCCCTATCCGGAAATCCCATCAGTTGTCAACGGCTGGGCAACGGCAACATCTTCATTGCCACCTACAATCAATTGATGGAAATCTCACCCACCAAAAAAGTCGTGTACTCCCATAATCAAGGGGCAGGCTTCTACATCTTCAGTGCCCGCAAACTTCGCAACGGCAAAATACTGTGCATGTCGGCTCAAGGAAAGTTGATGGTGGTGGATTCACCTACCGGAAAAACCATTCACTCACTCACTCTTGGAAACAGCGGCTGGTGCGGGGCAGAGATGTTGCCCAATGGCCGCTATCTGATAGCCCAAATGGCCCAAGGCCAAATCAAGGAAATCGATGCTACCGGCAAGGTTTTTTGGAAGTGTACTCTGCCGGGAGGGTTCCGAGCCACTCGCCTTCCCAATGGTAATACCCTGGCCGCCAGCATGACCCAACGTAAGATTGTGGAATTTGATCGCGGCGGCAACATCCGCTGGGAGAAGACCTGCAATGGCCGACCGTGGAATGTTTCGTATCGCTAAAGAGTCTGCAATTTGATGTGGGGAAAAAGTGTCAGGCAGATTCTGCCGGAACAGCTCTTCGGGTGCTTAGCACAAAACTTCCTAACCCCTTTTTGCCACACCAGATTGAAGACCGCGCTAGAACAGCTTTCCCTTTTCCACTTTCACAGATCTTATCGCATCCAGAAGGCGATCGATGTCGCTGGGAAATATATGGCCGATACTCCCAATGCGGAAAGTCGGAATTCGGCTGATCTTGCCGGGATAAATGACGAACCCTTTGGTTTTTAAAGCTTGGTAAAAATCCGCGAAAGAAAAATCTTGGGGATACAGAAAGGAGGTAATAATCGGTGATTGAATTTCCTCCGGCAGCAAAGTCTGAAAACCGATTTCTCTCATTCCTTGGGATAAGACTTTCTGGTTGTTTCGATAGCGCTGATGGCGAGCCGGGATTCCTCCTTCCTCGTCCAGTTCATCCAAAGCTCGAGCAAAAGCCCGGACCACATGGGTGGGAGAAGTATAAAGCCATTTGCCGCTATCGAACTCCAAGCATTTCCAT
>CAZPPD010000914.1:0-2632 GCA_964588185.1 uncultured Alcaligenaceae bacterium
ATTACAGATAAAACATTCAAAAGATTTGGTTTACCCGGCGTTAGTGACCGCAAATCCCCTTCAGCCTGACTCAAGCTATAGCGGGTCATTAGCATGGGGTGGAGAAGAGGATAACCATTCCATTCTCGCACTTACCCAAAATAATTTCGTTAAGTTATTAGAGGATGTTTTCAAGTCTCCATATATTCAGTCGATTATCCAATCAATAATCGCAAAGGCTAATGAATCGAAGCTATAGAGTGACTCGGATAATGATCCAAATAGAGAGTGGTCCCATCACACATCCCGCCGCGAAAAGTAAAACAATCCCGTCCCCGCAATTGCTGTCGATAACCCCACAGCCCAAACCAAAATCCGAATGGTCTCCCGCCAGTCATACATCCCGCGAATCACATTCGGCAGATTTCGCAGGACGCGTTCCGGAGAGGGATAGCTGGGCGGAATCAAACTGAGCAGGAATCCTCCGCCATACAGAATCACCCAAACCACGGCGATGGCAACTAAACTGTTGCTGGTCATCGCGCTAACGCTGACGGCAAATGTAATCACCACCGCCAGAAGTGCGGTCACATTGATCAGGGCGACTACGCTCCCGGTTAGCGTCAGTCCATGATCCCGCAGTAAAAAGTGACCGGCAACCAACACCAGGATGCTCATCAAGAAGAAGGTTCCTAACACACTGATCATTCGGGCATGCCATTTCCCCAGGAAATACTGGTAGCGGCTAATTCCCCGGCTCAAGATCGAGTCGGCCAATGTTCCCCGTTCGCTGGAAATGCAACCTGCGGTCAGCACAATAATCAAGGTCACACTTCCCAGTATCAGCCAGCGCACCAAGTCGGTGACGACTTGTGAAGCCGGTTGAATCATCCCCGCTTCCCGATACGCGCCAAAGCGATACAGGACATAGCCGATGGCAATTGCGATCGACAAGATCACCCATCCCCGAAACAGCCAACTCTGGAGGGTCTGTTGCAGGTCCGCTTGCAAGACGGCGGTATAGGGTAAGAAGCGATTGAATCGACGAGTGTTGGGAGTTGCTTCCATCGGTGCTACCATAGACAAGTGTAGTTGGGCAATTAGTAGATCGGCTCTCCTGGCCCGACCCGACTTTAGGAGGTCGGGTCTCCTGGCCCGACCCGACTCAAGGAGGTCAGGTCTCCTGGCCCGACCGGATTGGACGAGTCTAGAGACGTCTGGAGACTGAACCTACCAGATCATCGCTATGCCAAATTCAGCCCTCCGCCGCACCGTAAACCCCGTTAGTTGACGGTGGAATTGATGTCTATTGAGGACCATCAAGGAAAACGGTTCAACCGGCAACAGCGGGCAACCTTTCATCGGTGAGAGGCAACCATTGGCATTCATTTTCGCCTGGACCATTGCTAAGCAGCCTTATCCTCGGCTTGAGCAGCCCGGGAGAATCCCTTCGAGTTTTCCTTCTCGATCAAATCTAAGAACGCCTGCTCTGTTTGCTGACCAATGTTGCGAATGCTGACCAGGTTGACCTTGTTATCCGCCAAGGTCATAAACACATTGGCCAGCCCGCCTACCGAGGAAGCGTCATTTTGCAGCAGTATTTCAATCCGGCCTTCCCGAAGCTGAACTCCCCGAACCTCCGACAATTCTTTGATACTCTGAGCACACTTGTGAATCACTTTTTGCTCGCCTTCCAGATCCAATTGATAATGGTTCTTCCGCATCCGTCCTTTGAGTTCACTCAATGTTCCCGAGAAAGCCAGATGACCTCGGCTGAGCACCGCCACCCGGTTGCATACTTCATCGATGTCCGCCATGTTATGGCTGGAAATGACAATGGTTTTCTTTTCCCCCAACTCCTTGATCAGATCCAATACTCCCCGGCGTGACTCCGGGTCCAATCCATGGGTAGGCTCATCCCAAATGAGCAGATCCGGATCATTTATCATGCTGGTCGCAACCGCCAGGCGAGCATGCATTCCATGTGAAAACCCGGAAATCAGCTCTCCGGCAACGGAAAGAAGATCCACGGCCCGAATTAACGACGCCAACCGAGGTTGCCGCACTTCGCGCGGAATGCCAAACAAACGAGCCATATAATCGAGATAACTAAGTGGAGTCATCCCCTTGGGAAATTGCGGATTGGTCGGGATGTAGCCGATGCCACAGCGCAACCGGGCGGAATTGGTGGTCATCTTTTTCCCAAATACCTTGATCCAGCCCGCAGTCGGTCGATGAAGGCCGAGAATCAGACGCAAAATGGTGGTCTTCCCCGCGCCATTCGGACCAAGCAGTCCAACCACCGAGCCCGGTTCGACCTTCAAGTTCACATCGTTTAAAGCAATCTGGCGATTTTGGTAAATCTTTGTCAGTCGGTGTGTTTCAACTACCAGATCGCTGGAGTTCTCGGCCACTAAGACCCCTCCTCTGACCGGACGTCGCAGCGGGCGGATTTATGGACGGTGCCTTCATGTTCGTCGGAACTTTTCCAACTCCATCGTGAAGGAAAGAATTAGGATTTTCCAACGGGTTCTTTTCCGAAGAACAATTGTAGGAATTAATCCAAATTTTTAGAGAAACGATCTATTCCGAGTGTTTTCTCCCTTGAGTGGTTTGCCAAACCGCTAGATTCCTTTAGTTTTGCCTATATTTC
>CAZPPD010000915.1:0-2632 GCA_964588185.1 uncultured Alcaligenaceae bacterium
ATAGCCGAGGCCGAAGAATCACTCAAAATGATGATGGCGGCAGTGGTCTAAATTCCCGAATTGTTTTCACTCCCCGTTGGAGCGGTACTTTTCGAATCGTGGTCACCTCGTACCTGGTAAGAGGCACTGGGAACTATACTTTGCGAGTAACTCCTTAATCGAGCGGTGATACTTTCAACCCCTTCTCCGGCAGCCGGCAAACTTTTGGGGAAGGGGTTTCTTCATTGATGGACCTTATTGCTAAGATAGAAGATGTTGTTTGTCTTGCTAAACAGAGAATGAGAGGCCCGCTTGGCTTTAATTGAACTCAAAAATGTCCGCAAAGTTTACGATTTGGGCGAAGTGAAAGTCCATGCCCTGAGAAATGCAACTCTGGATATCGAACAGGGTGAATATGTCGCTCTAATTGGCCCTTCCGGTTCTGGAAAATCCACCTTAATGAACACCCTTGGTTGTCTGGACCGGCCCAGCAGTGGCAACTATCGTCTTGCGGGTCAGGAAATCGTCACCATGTCCGCGGATGAACGGGCTTTGATTCGCAATCGCAAAGTCGGTTTCGTATTCCAGAATTTCAATCTGCTGCCAAGAACCACTGCCGTGGAAAATGTGGAGGTGCCTTTGCTGTACTCCCGTCGCTTCAATGCCCGGGAACGCCATCGGCGGGTGGTGGAGATGCTCACCAAGGTTGGATTGGGGGACAGGCTGGATCATTTCCCCAGTCAACTTTCCGGCGGACAGCAACAACGGGTGGCGATTGCTCGCGCCTTGGTCAATGAACCTTCGATCTTGATGGCCGATGAACCGACCGGGAATTTAGATACGCGGACAAGTAAAGAAATCATCCAATTATTTCGCCAATTAAACGAAGAAGGCGGATTGACGGTCATCATTGTTACCCATGACCAGGAAGTAGCTCGCCATGCCAAGCGGATTGTGGCTCTTCGCGATGGCTTGGTTGTCGCAGACACATCAAATCTTACTGAAGCCCTTCATGCCTTGCAGGTTGACCCCCTTGCCGAGACGGAAATAACCGAATTACCGGATCCTGCAAAAATAATGGAAAAATCTAATTAAATGGCCGATATATGACGACATGCATTTCTTTTTTAGTCGGCTCAAAATCTTTCTGGTTAGCCTGATTTATCTGGGCTTTTTGGGCTGTGCTCATGACCCATTGTATTGGTCTGTAGTGCTTCCGGAGCAAAGGGAAATTGAGATCCGGCCGGAAACTGACTTTCCCAAACCGGTGATTCCAGAACTAGCTCCTCTAGACACTGTTTCCGACCCATTGCCTGAAGATGCCCCAATTTTCGAACTTAGCTTAGACAAAGCGATTCACATTGCCTTATCCAATTCCAAAGTAGTCCGCGTACTCGCGGGGATAACAGCAGTTTCCAGCGGCCAGACCATCTACGACCCCGCCATTTCCAATACTATCATCGACCAGGAACGCGGCCGTTTTGATCCGCGGCTGGAGGTACTCAACTCTTGGGACCGAATTGAAAATCCCCAGGCGTTCATTGACCCCATCAACCCGGTCGGAACAACCATCAGCGGGACCAGTATCGATCGGCATAGTGTTAGTACCAGTCTGCGAAAAACCTCGGTTACCGGTGCGGAAGCCAGCGTTACAGTTAATGACAACGTATCCCGCTTTCGTCCGGGGACTTTTCCCTTGGATCCGGAAAATCGATTTTCCACGACTCTCCAGTTAAACCAGCCATTACTGCAAGGCGCAGCCCGCCGAGCCAACGTTGCACCAATCGTGATTGCCCAAATCAATACTGACCAATCCTTCTACCAATACAAGGACAGTCTTCAAGAATTGGTTCGGAGTGTGGTCGATGCCTATTGGGCACTGGTATTTGCCCGCACCAACGTTTGGGCCCGGGAACAACAAGTATTGCGAGCGAAAGAGGCGTATCGAAAAGCCGCTCTCGAAGCGAAAATTGGCCGGGCGAGCTTTGAACAATTCCAGGCCAAGACCACATTGGCAAATTTTGAGGCCGACCTGGTTTCTGCCAAAGCAGATCTTCTGCAGCGAGAAGCTGCTCTTCGAAATATTCTGAATTTGCCCCCCTCAGATGGCCAAAAGCTGGTCCCAATCACTCCCCCAATTGACCAGCGGTTTGATATTAACTGGCAAAAATTAGTGGAGCTAGCTGAACAACGCCGCCCGGATTTGGTACAGCAAAAGCTGGCCATCGAAGCCGATCAACAACTGATCTATCAGGCCAAGAATCGGGCTTTACCAAGAGTGGATGCCGTGGCCCTGTACCGATTGAATGGCTTGGAAGGCGCTTCCCCGACTGGGGATTTTGTTTCTTCGTTGGATGGCAGGTTTAATGATTGGATGTTGGGATTGAACATTTCCCTACCCTTCGGACTTCGCCAGGACCGCGCCATTCTCCGGCAACAGCAACTGGCCCTGGCAAGGGACCGGGCCATACTGGACCAAGGGCTGAAATTCGCCATTCACGATTTGGCCACCAGTCTCCGCAATCTGGCCAAATTCCATGAACAATACCTTAAGTTCAAAGAAGCCCGAAAAGCAGCCGAATTGAATCAACGGGCACTCACCGCCCTTTTCCAAAAAGGCGGCTTAAAAGAACGGAATGTGACCTTTGTAGAT
>CAZPPD010000916.1:0-2626 GCA_964588185.1 uncultured Alcaligenaceae bacterium
CAAGACACATTGCATGTCGACGCCTTTCCTATCGGCAGCCCAATGGGGAATAAATTTGAGCTGGCGGTCGCCAAGATACTTCAGGCCCTTTTTGTCCAACTTGGCTACATCAATATGGGGATCCTTGATGTGATCCGGGCGGCCTTTCCAGGTGGAGACATTTCCTTCGGGTCCGGACTTAAACATCCGGTCGGCAATAACCGCAAATCTAACCCGGCCATACAACATGTCGGTGTAATAAACGGAGATATTTTGCTTGATCGGAGTAGGATCAAAGGGGTCCGGCAAATTTCCACATTGGGTTTTGTGAACCACGTTAACCATCTCCGGCGGTTCAACATATCCCCCGGAAGCATGTTTCCGCAGGGAAACCGGATTGCCGCCATTGCCCCAGATGTTGCCCTGATACACATCATGGTCATCGGGAATGGCAACTGTAGGCCGGTCTCTCATCAGATCCCCAAATGCTAAACCAACCAACCACCATTTCCGCAGATAATTTAAGATGGCTCGTGCTGCCGGAAAGCGGATGATGCCGTAGCCGCCAACGTACTCGTAGATTTGATCGCCGGAGAAAAAGAGGATATCCGGGTTGTGAAAGGTCACATTTTTCACCAAGTGATTGTTGGGGAATCCATAATCGGCGTTGCCGGTAAATCCGGCGACGACAATTGATTTCTTGTCCACAGGATCTTTGCGGATGGTGCCTGCGTAATAGGCTTCGGTTTTGCTGCCGTCTTTTTTCACTTGGGTGTAGGCGACACGGTAAGGAATATCCTTCTTACCATTCCAATTCTGCACTTTGAAGATTGCCGTTCGGGCATTCTTGTCGATCTTCGCGGTAGCGATGGTTTTCCACTTTTCTTTCCCTGCATTGATTTGCAGCCGAACCGTTTGCATTTCCTTCGGGCCAATCGGGGGCATCATTGCGTTCAGTTTCAGAGTGCCGCGACTTAGGGTATACATGGTCCACAGAATTGGGCCAAAGGCACGATCGCCGTTGGCTTCAACTTTGCTCCCTGAAACCGTCCAATTCTTGAACCAAAAGCGGCTGCCTTTTCCTCCGCCTCTTTTCTTTGTCAGGTTGCTGCCAATGGCCAAGTTGCCGTAGAGTTGGTCGGCGGAAAGGGATTCTTTCGCCAAGGAAGTTATGGGTTTGGCATCCCCGGTTTTTTTGGCACTTAAGGTTAAAGTGTAAGAATTGCCTTTCTTATCCGGGCGGGCAGTAAGTTCCAGTGTGATTCCTTTGTTTAACTGTCCAACGGGAATTCCCCCTTTGGACTTTTTGTTGCCGATAAACAATAACCCGTCGGTAGTAACTCCGGCATTAATACCGTTGCCATAAATCAACCATCGCCGGTAGTCATCAATCTCCTTGTCGTGGATGCCAATGCGGAATCCGGCAGTTCCATTGCCTTTGCCGAGTCTTCCAAGGGTTACCGAGGCCGTCAACGTTCCTTTTTTCTTGGTTAGTTGCCGGGTGAGAAGATGAACGTTTCGATTGGCCCCCGGAGAGATGCATTCCAACCGGCCGTTTTCGACCTTCCAATCCTCCATGGGATTGGCCCAGTAATCTTTCCCCACCCAAATGCGGTCATGGGTATTGCCAAAATCACTTTGGAAATCTGCTGCCGGCAATCTGTGACAGCAGAGTGTCATAATTAATAGTGTGGAGAAAAGAAAGGATTGAATTTTACTCATTGTTATCCTCTTTGGTCTTCATTCAGGGATAATTGATGGAAATGTGAAGATTATCATACTGAGATTCGTTTTGCACTAAAAAGAAACGGTGTGAACAAAAAGAAAAGCCAAAGACCATTCATCCAACTTACCTTGGCAAGCGAATGGTGGGGGATTAAGATGAAGAAAATTGATTGTAACTTTTGAAAATGGGATCAATATAATTTCCAGTTCCCGGGAAGGTTTGCCGGTTATTTTTCTCCACCTTTCTCCGGGGACAATTCTTGGCAATTAGAAGCGGAGGAGGAGAACCCCCGTTGCCCAGTTTGTGGAAAGAGGCCGCAAACCTATTCACCGAGTGACGTATGAATTTGAAAGTCGCCCGGGAAGAAAAAGTAGATTCCAGTAGTTCTACGATCGCAAATCTGGACTATCAGCCAAAACCAACCTTTAATTATCCACCTCCTAACGTTCCGGGTTATGATATTCTGGAAGAAATTGGTCGCGGGGGCATGGGAATTGTCTATAAGGCACACCAACCGGCCTATCATCGCCACGTTGCCATCAAAGTTATTCGTAAGGACCGCTTAACCCATGCCGATTCCATTAAACGCTTCCGCCGCGAAGCTCAAGCCGCGCAACGATTAGCTCATCCCAATGTAGTCTTGGTTTATGATTCCGACCATGAAGGCGATACTCATTATTTAGTGATGGAGTATGTCGACGGCATTACTTTGGAACGATTAGTTCAGGAAAAAGGCCCCTTACCGGTAGAGCAAGCTTGTGATTTTATCCGCCAAGCCGCATTAGGATTACAACATGCCTATGAGCAAGCTCTAGTGCATCGCGATATTAAGCCGTCCAATTTGATGGTCACCACCATATCCCAAGATCCATCGAAAGATAAAAGCAAAGGAAAACTAATCAAAATTTTGGATATGGGAGT
>CAZPPD010000917.1:0-2626 GCA_964588185.1 uncultured Alcaligenaceae bacterium
AGATAACGTCTTGTTGCAGTATCCGCACCAAATCTATGCCGAAGAAGAATTGCAACTCGGATTGGCGTCACTGGCCTTGGAATCCAGTCCCTCGCGATCCAGTACGTCGGCCAGCATTTCCGCCATTGCATGGACGGAAGCTTTTAGGCGTTTTTGTTGATACTGCAACTCCAACATGCGAGCCTCGGGAATCGCTCCCATCTTGGCCAGATCGTCCAAACGCATTCGTTCCGCCTGGTTGATTTCCAAATCTTTTACGGCTTTGTACAAATCGGCTTGTGCTTTTTGCAGGTCATGACTGTGCAGGTGAATCTGAAACAGGTCATCTCCTGATTTCACCACCTCCCCGGTTCCGACTTTGATGTGATGGATGACCCCGGTAACTGCTGTAGTTACGCCAACTGTAGTCTTGCCTGCAATGGGAACGATCTTTCCCGGAATCCGAATACTTTTGGTGTAGGACTCCAATTTAATCTTATTCAGGTCAAGATTTGCCAACGCTTCCGGTGAGAGTTCAACCTCATCGTCGGCATGGTGGGGATGGTCGCCTTCTTCTTCCACTTTTGGGAAAAGAAGCGGCTCCCAAGTGGTTTTGGTAATTACCGCTCCCGTGAATCCCCCGGCAGCCAGGAGGATGGCAAATACCAATATGAGTAGGAATCGAAAAAGCATAACTCAACTCCCAAAGGGTTTCGCTAACTGGAAACAGAGTTAATTGAAAATTAAGGTGTTTTTGAGGATTTCGGGCCTGAAATTCGGTCAGAATGGTGAGATCAGATTAGATATGCGCGCAATGTCCCATACAAATGCAAATTCTGCGAGGGAAAAGAGCCGGATTGGGATTCGCCGGCACAAGTCTCCAAAGGAAAAAACCCGGGGGGTTGGCAAGGATTTTCCAAAGGAGTAAACAAAGGGGCCGTTTGCAGGAAGGATTGGTCTATTTCCACATGGCATTGCCCATCCAAATGTTTTCGAGCGGGGCAACCCGGTGGATGGTCATCGGATTCATGTTCTTCGGAATGGGAGTGCTGTTCAAATTCTTCCAGAATATGACAAACGCACATTCCGGGAGGAATGAGAATGAAGGGAGTCAGAAAAAGAAATACACAAGTCCGAAGCATAATGTTTCCTGATGAAATACTTCTAAATAGTACTCCAGATGAGGGGAAAATGTCTACTTCTTCTTTGCGGTTTTTACTCCAGAGCCATCCGCACTCAATTGCAGATAATATTCGCCGTCCTTTTTCTCCAAGCGACCGACTCCAATTTTTAGCTTTCCTCTAGGGACCGGCACCCACATTTTTTCCTCAATTGCCATCGATCCTTGTTGGCTGCGATGAAGGGAAAAAAGGGAATCCAGTTGCTCGAGATTGTAACGAAGCTTCTTGGCAGTGCCCACGGAGTGGATGGCGATGACTTCCCCATCACTCAACACCTCATTGAAAATCCCTACTTCATCAATATCGCCGCTAAAGCCGTAGTTAAAGGCATCCTTGTGATCATCATTGCGCCCCCCGATGTTCAAAGGAGCGATGACTCCAACGGATTGGGTCAGTTCTACTCCTTCCTCGCCGAAATTGTAAGCAAAGCCTTCGTTTTGGACTCCGTCTACATAAAAGCTCACTCCCGAGGATTTACTGCTGCCGTCGTAAGTTACTGCGACATGGTGGTAACGCGCATCGTCAGGAACTTTCAGGTTGCTGATCACGGTAAGGCGGTTATCTTTTTTTGGGTAGTTAATGGAATTAATCATGCCAAAGCGCAAACGGTAGTTGGCGATCAGAAATTCCAAACCCCGCAGATCTTTGAAGCGATTGTCCGGTTCTTGGCCGCTGCGGCACATGGTGATAATGTCATTTAATCCCCCAAACCTGCCATTGCCTTCGCCTCGAACCCAAGCGGAAAAGGTGAACCGGCTCTGCCGATCAAATGCTAAGCCTGCTTTCTTAGCTTTTTTATAAGCAAGGCTGGCCATATCGCTGCCGTTCCCGGAATCTTTATCCTCAAAGTGCAAGCCGGCTCCGCCCAAAACGTCATGCCGGGTGAAGGTAGCCTGTTTTAGTGTCAAGTGATTGTCATTGATCTGATCTTTTGCTTCAAATCCTCCGAACTCATCAAAAGGCCAGTAAGCGATCAGGCGTTTGGATTTAGGAGAAGGGTTCTTTGGTACGGAATTGTTACCTTTTTTCAGGTTGGGTGTCGGCAATGGAGTCTTTGCCGGGCCATCGATTAAGTACACCTCGTCCCAAGAAATAAAGTCGATGCCTTTTCGATCGTTAAGGGATGCTTGCGCCGGAAACGGCAGTTTGTTTGTGTCGGCGAGATAGAACTCAAGTTCCGCCATGTCCTTTGGAGAAGACCAGCTTTCCACCCGAGCACCTTTGCCGCCGTTATCGCCATTAAATAGAGCCGGAATGAGTTTCTTGGCACTCTCCATACAATGGAAGCCGCGAATGTGCTCGGGACCGGACTCGCTTACTTTCATCTCGGCTACCAATAGGTAGGTGGTGTCTTCCTTGTACTTCCGGACCAGCGTAAAGGTTTTTCCACCGGCGAAGATGCGCAAATCATCCTCGTAGTAACCCAAGCTCAAGCCTTTTGCCCCTTTATCCCCGTCCTGAGCCCC
>CAZPPD010000918.1:0-647 GCA_964588185.1 uncultured Alcaligenaceae bacterium
GATCCATATAGGTAGCAACCAGGAGGTATCCACGGTTGATAAAGGTAGGGAAGTTGAACAAACCAATCTGATCCGTTTTTGTGGGTTCGACGGGGACTCGAGTCCGATTGCGGTTATGGCGATACCAACCTTGTACCTGAGCACCGGCTACCGGTTCGCCGGTCTTGGCGTCGAGGACAAACCCACTAATCCCGTGGTGGCCCCTTCGAACGCGAACCACCATGGCGAGTTTGCTCACCCAGAAATAACTGAAAGAGACCTGATTATTGGCTGCACCAAAGGTTTGGTCGGGGCTGGCAATGAGGAAGTAAAATCCAGGTTGTAAGCTCTTTGGAGCTTTCAGTTTTTCTACTCGGAAATGATAATCGGTGGTTGCCGGCAGCTTTTCCGACCATTCCAATGCCGGATCTTTGGCGAGTAAGGCTTTCCGTTCGGCTTGCGAAAGGTATTCCGGCCGATAGTTGCGGGATGTTTTCAGTAGTTTAGTATAATCCGCCGGAACTGCCCGGAGATGGACATTGGTTAGGTTCTTGTAGTTTGCTCGAATCGTGGGCCACGGATCATTCCAAACTCGCTCGGTCCTTACTTGAATCGATTTGGCTTCAATTTGTTGAACCAGGTTATAGCAAAGCTTGCCGCCTGCACTT
>CAZPPD010000918.1:657-2623 GCA_964588185.1 uncultured Alcaligenaceae bacterium
CGGGAAATCCTTGTAGCCATCGAGGGCCAGCTTTCGAGCTTCTACCAACTCGCCTTCTTGTTGGAGAACGCCTGCTCGGTAAGCTCTGGAACGAGCGGATATTTGATGGTTGGCCCAGGTCTTGGTAAATCGTTCCAAGGCGGCTTTATAACGGGCCTTTTTGTTTTCTCCGTATGACTGATTGTAGCCGAACTTGAGGCGATGAAGATCGGCATCGGCAAAGGCGATTTTGTCCTTGTCGTTTTGATGGAAACGGAGAAGTTTTTGATAGAGACGAATGGCTTTTATCTTGGGTGAGGCAGTATCCGTAGTTTTTGGTTTCCAGGCGATGAATTTTTCCGGCGTATCGAACACGGGGCTGTCTGCAGGAAGATTGAAAGCATCTTGTGACTTGGCTCCCGCCTGTGTTCCGGAATTGTAAAAGGCCAGGGCATTATGAGCTAAGAAATCGTATAAGGTTGGTCGGTAGGAATCGGGAACGGTTCCCTTTTCCAATAATTCGTCATAGGTCTCAATCGGAATGTTCTTCAGGTACTTTTCTGCACTCAATGCTTTGGCAAATTTTTCATCGATTTCCGAAAGGATGCGCGGTAGATCCCAAGTTCGAATGTCGTTACCCGGAGGTCCGGCGGTCTGAGTTCGCTTCAGAAAACGCCAGCGGTTTTGTTGGAAATAATGCCAATACCAATTCGCCAGAACAGCATCGAGAACCGGAACCATTTCCTTGGGAACTTCTTTGATCACCTTCTCCAACCGGAAAATTCGCTCTTCCGGCTTATTTCCTTGGATATTTCCTTCCAAAGCGATCTTTTTGGTGACAGCCTTGATGGCATCCGGATAAGCTTTATCCTGGATTGCCTGTTTGATAATCGGCTTCAGATGTTTAATAGCAGTCCGCGGTAAGCCTTTGCCTACCGCCGCTTCCACTTTCTTCCACTGATCTTCTCGGGAGGGTTTTTCCTGGTTCTGGTTGGCGCTGTTTAAGGCAAATACCAGTAACGGCACTGCCAAAAGAGCCACAGCAAGAATGGTAATTTTCTTTTTCATCGCTCAGTCTTCCTTTTGCATTGGCGGCAAAATATACCAACGTATAGTTTTGAATTTGAGGCTTGTTCTTGGGGAGCTCTACAAACAATAAAAAAGACGAGAAACCTCACCGGAAAGTTTTTCCGGTTTGGGGTAGTTTAATCGAAGATCCAAGCAGCAAAAAGATGGAATGGAAGGTCTTCCGAATCTAAGGGATAAGAGTTCGGATGAGAGGCTCGCGAGGATGAAACAATACCCCCTCGTCCTGAAAGCGGATCAGCCATCGCCCGGGCTGTTCCCGTTGGATTGCCGCCAGACGCAACCCGATGATCACCCGCTCGGGTTCTTCCCCGACAACATTTTCCAAGACAGAGATATTTTGCAGGTTGAGGCGAACCGGTTCATCACGCACCTGCAAAAAATAATCACATGTAATCCGGCCATCTGCCCGCCGGCGAATTTTCATATCGAAGACCACACTGCGGTTTTGATAGCGCGACTCGAAGACCGCTTTCCATTCGTCTTTCGGAAGGCGAATGGCATGTTCCAACAAAACTTCAAGCGGCTCTTCCAGCAAATCCACCATTAGCTTTACCTTTTGATGTTTTTGAACCAGTATTGTCTTGTCTTTGGCCAAAAGTGATTGGTGTCTTTCTTGTAGTTGCATTGCACGGCGAAGTTTTTTCTCTGCCAGATGCAGCAGGTTTCGCTCGCATAAGGAATCAGCTTCTTTAAGTAACCTCGGAATATCCCCGGCTTGTATTTCTGGAAATTCCCGGTTTCCCTGATAATTTGGAAACAACCAAAGGGTCAGAGCTAAAGCAACAGCGATTGCAAAAAGGAGAATCAGTATCGCCCAATTAACCCAAAACATAACCCGAGAGGAAGTGGGGCTGACAAAAAGGGAAGAGGAGGAAGGTTCCATCGAAGGGGAGGGAAG
>CAZPPD010000919.1:0-2615 GCA_964588185.1 uncultured Alcaligenaceae bacterium
AATTTCAGCCGACCATTTCCGATTCCCGCATCATTTTCCGCGGCCCCCCTTTGAGGCGGGACAAATGAACGACCAGCGTTAAGGCCGAAGCGATATATTGGCGAATCACGGGGACCGGCATCTCAAAGCCGGCCATCATTACCATCATCTCCAATCGATTTAGTGCGTCCCGCGTATCATTGGCATGAATGGTGGTCAGCGAACCCTCGTGGCCGGTATTCATGGCCTGCAGCATGTCCAACGCTTCGGGGCCGCGAACCTCACCCACGATAATTCGATCCGGCCGCATACGGAGACTGTTGCGAACCAAGTCCCGCTGCTTTACTTCACCGATCCCTTCCAAATTCGCGGGGCGGGTTTCGAGTTGAACCACGTGAGGTTGTTGGAGCAATAATTCGGCAGAATCCTCAATTGTGACTAAGCGTTCTTCCCCTGGAATAAACCGGGAAAGGGTATTCAATAAGGTAGTTTTCCCACTTCCGGTTCCCCCTGAAATTAAAATGTTGAAGCGGGCCTCCACGGCCGCTTTCAAAAGGGTTAATATTTCTTCGGGTAAGGTATGGTTGGCAAGCAAGTCATCGCAAGTCAAACGGATGCCAAAGCGGCGGATGGAAAGAACCGGACCTTGAAGAGATAACGGCGGAACAATCGCATTCACACGAGAACCGTCCGGCAGTCGAGCATCCACCATCGGAGACATTTCATCCGCTCGCCGGCCAATGCGTGCCGAAATGCGTTGGATGATTTGCAGCAGGTGTTCATTGTCTGCAAACACCAAATCCGTTGGCTCCAACCTCCCATAGCGTTCAACGTAGACTTTATGAGGGCCGTTCACCAAAATATCGCTTACCGTCGGATCGTTCATCAGGTGTTCGATGGGACCAAGACCGAAGGTTTCGGCCATTATTTCATCAACCAGACGCTCGCGTTCGACTTCGCTAAGCAGTTCCGGAGAGGTTTGCGAAAGTTGCTCGGCGAGTTTCCTTACTTCCCGTCGCAGCCGGTCCGATTTCCATTGACCCAGGCGAGTAATATCAAGCATTTCCACCAACCGGTGGTGAATATCATACTTGAGCTTCTGAAATCGTTTGGCCCGATCAAAATTCTGGCTCATTAGTGCCTCTTCGATGAAAAATTGGGAGAGCAGCTATCGCTGGGACCGGCAGCCAATCACCGCGCCGGTTTAATATTGACACCCTTGGTTGGGGAAAAGAGTCCGGGATATCCGGAATCCATACCGGAAATGAAATTAATAAGGAGATCCAGAAAACCAATCCGTCCAATCAACCGTAATCACTCAATCAAGCTAATTCGCTTCACAAATCGGTTCGGTTGCAAATCTGCCCAAGAAGCATCGGTCACCACCGAAGAATCTGAAATCACCGAGGGCTGCAAGAGGAAACATATTCCTCCATTGCGAACCGTAATTTCTCCGGGAACAATCCGGGCGGCCACAAAGTTGGTGATTTTTGCTCCAAATCTGTTTTGACTCGAATAAAGGGGCCAAATACGAGGCTCTTGTTTTGCTGCGAGATAATTCAAATAAGCCAGCAATCGGTCTGACCTTCGAGAGTTAAACAGGGGCAAGCGGATGGAATAATCAGCATCAAAGACGAGTTCTCCATTGTATTGTTGAAGATCTTCTTGATTAATTCCGTGAACAACCTGCCGCCGAAGCGTTTCCCATCCAACCCGTGAGCCTACAGATAAAATACAAGCCTTAATGGCTTCGTCTTCCCCGCCGTCATCTTCGTCATCGTCATCTTCCGATTCTGCAATCCGAATGCACACCGGCAACTCAGGCAGCCCATCACCCCGGCCTCTCATTATGGACCGGCTTTCTGGTTCGTAAGCACATCGGTCCATTCTGCCGGCATTCAAGTGAAATTCCCAGCATTCGGGAGAAGATCCGGAAGGATCGGAGTATAGAGCAATGGGAGCAAAAGGAGAAAACTGATTCTCGGGAGGCCGAATTCCAATGACATAGCAATCCAATGTCGCACTGGAAATGGAAAGGGCATTTACTTGGGCCAAAGGGGTAAATGGCGCTCCAAACAGCCAAATGGCATTATCCCTTTCAAAGCAGCGCCGTCCGGTGATGCGAACGGTATTGATGTTCGTCAAGAAATTGGCATCGGAAAGCGGACGAATAGTCAAGTTGCAGGTATTGGGCCTTTCCAGAAAGCAAAAAGCGATGTCTTCTGAAGGATCGTTTTCCAAAGGCCATTGCAAATGCAAAGGACATCCTAAAACGGGATTTTTACTCGCATATTCCCGTGCATGGCAAGCCGCTTCCCGGCATAGTTGTCTCATGACTTCCGGCTGCTCAAGCAGAACCCGGTCGTCCACAAAAGTCTGAATTGCAGCCAAAGCGGCTGAATCAACCGAATTCTGCAAATTGGTGCGAGCCTCCACCATCAAATCGGCATTCACAGGGAGAACCAGCAGCACCATGATCACGGGAAACGCCAGCATAAAGAGGAAGATGACTTTTCCCGGGCGGTGAGAAATCAATCGAGTTTTTTTATCAGAAAGAAGCATGCTTTGTCAGACGGGTCGCCTGCTCTTTTTGGTTCCTTGGAATCTATCAAGACTATAGCTTAACGATGATTGCT
>CAZPPD010000920.1:0-2615 GCA_964588185.1 uncultured Alcaligenaceae bacterium
GATTCCCATGCCCCGCGTGTGAATGGTATCGTTATGAGGCAGGTCTTTGGCACTGGGATAATCGGATAACCAATCCATGGCTTTAGGATCAAAGGCGATCACATCGTTTCGGGTCTCTTCCGGCACTTGATAGATCTGCCGGACTACTCCCCAATGCAATACCTGCTTACGGGAAGGAACAAAAATCGGCTGCGAGTATTCATACCCGCGAAGGGGCCGAGTTTTTAATTTCACCCATTTATTAGCGGGCAGGTTTTTCAGGGATGTTTCATTCCCGGCTTGGGAAAGAACAGGACTCGCTATTGCGGTTAGTAGAGCAAAGACAATATAAAACCGAGGGGTTATCATTTTTTGTCTCGGGAAGTTGTAATTAAGAAGAAGGATGGAAATAGAATAATTGGACTGCTGCACTTGCGAAATGATTTTCTTTTGCAAACCACCATCGTGATTTTTTAATTGCGACCTTCTTCAATTAAACTCCTGAATAGTCAATCTTCCAATCATCAAGTTTTAAAATCCCCTCTGAGATCTTGGGTTCTCCGTGTCCACTGCGGTTGATTTCTTCTCAAGTTTCCAGAAGTCATTTCTCCCCCATCTTCTCCATTTGTTAGAAATAACCTCCAATCGAAACTTTTTTTAAAATTGAATTGCCTCTCACTTGCCACTTGGTTACGATCATAAAGATTGTGTAAGTTTTGTGATGTCACAAAATAGGGGGGACATATTAATGTTCACATTCTTGGGCAAAAAGCACAGCTTTTGCGATGGCGTAAATCGCCGTAGTTTCCTGAAGATCGGCGCTTTCGGAGCTGGTCTCACTCTTGCTGATATGTTGCGCCTGAAAAGCATGGTCGCAGCTGAAGGACGTCCGACTCGACAAAAATCATGCATCATGGTTTACTTGGGCGGCGGGCCTTCTCACATGGATATGTACGACCTCAAGCCCGATGCTCCGTCAAATTTCAAGGGCGAGTTTAATCCTATCCAAACCAATGTACCCGGCTGCCAAATCTCCGAACACTTCCCCATGCAAGCTCGCATGTGGGATAAGTTGGCTGCCATTCGTTCCATCGTTTCGGTGAATGAGCATTCTGATGTGATGGTCATGACCGGCCATAGCAATCGGGAAACTCAGCTGCGAAACTATCCTTCTTTCGGTTCCGTGATTTCCCGAATTCGCAGCAATGACACCACAACCAATGTCCCTCCTTTCGTCAGTCTTCGGGGTTCCACCCGGGGTACCGAGCCGGGTTACCTCGGCATCGCTCATCGGCCGTTTACACCAAATGGTCCGGGCTTGGCCAATCTTCGTTTGGCCAACGGTGTGGACGAAAGCCGATTGAATGAGCGTCAAAGTCTAATCAACTCCATCGACGATCTGCGAAATGATCTCGATGCCAGCGGCACTTTCGAAGGCATGGATTCGTTCCAAGCCCAAGCTTTTGACATCGTCACATCTGGTGGCGTTCGCACTGCCTTGGATTTGGACCGTGAAGAACCCCGCGTTCGGGATCGCTATCGCGGTAATGAGAATTTCTTGCGAGCCCTTCGCTTGGTTGAATCCGGAGTTGGCTGTGTGACCTTGGGAATCGGTGGTTGGGATACCCACAGCAATAACTTCCGCAGCTTGCGAACCAAGCTTCCGCAGCTGGACCGAGGCATTGCCAATATGATCCAAGACCTCCACGCTCGCGGATTGGGTGAAGACGTCATCACCATCGTTTGGGGTGAATTCGGCCGAACTCCTCGCGTCAACAATCGCGCCGGCCGCGACCACTGGCCCGCAGTTATGTCCGCCATGATTGCAGGTGGCGGTCTTCGCATGGGACAGATGGTTGGCTCCAGTAACTCTCGCGGCGAACGACCTCGAGATGGCCGCGTAACTCCTTCCAATGTTCTGGCTACCATTTACAATGCCATGGGCATTGATCCGGCGCAAACCTTCTTGGACAACACCGGTCGCCCACGCCACATTCTGGATGACCGCCAGCCTATCCGGGAACTTCTGGGATAATCATTTATCCTGCCGAAATTACAAAGCCCACGAGGCGAAAATCTCGTGGGCTTTTTTGATACTATCCCTTCCCGGAAGTAAATTCCCCGGAATTTGATTGCAATAAAAATACCGAATTCTTTAAGCTATCCTTCCACAACCGTATTCCCGCCTTTTTCTATCCACTGAGACGAGCATTTCATGGTTCACATTAACCACCCACGCAGTTTGTTTTCGGTTGCCGTTTTTCTTTCCCTGTCCATTTCTTGTTCGTTGGGTGTTGCCGCCTCGCTGGTAGAACTGAAAGCCAATCCCAACCAAATTACGCTGACGCGAAATAACCGGCAACAACTTGTGGTGCGGGCTCATTATTCCGATGGCCGAACGCGAGATATTACACGCAGTGCAAAATACGAGAGTACCAATCCGCATGTTGTCGGCGTAGATGCCAACGGTTTGATCTCTTCCTTTAATCTGACCGGTACCGGAGGCATCCTTATTCGCTTTCGCGAAAAAACCCAAGTGGTCCTGGTCTCGGTTGCTACGGGAGAGAAACTTCCGCCTTCCAACTTCAAAGCAAAAAACCTGGTGGATGAGAAGACTCAGAAACAATGGAAGGAAC
>CAZPPD010000921.1:0-2613 GCA_964588185.1 uncultured Alcaligenaceae bacterium
AGGAACCGGAAAACAGGCCACCCGAGGCGCGAGATGATGCGATTACGGTAGCCGAAAAGAAAACCTTTTTCGGAAATGTTCTGAATGACAACGGCAATGGAAAAGACAGCGACCCCGATAACGATAATCTCAAAGTAATCCAAGCAAATGGCAGTCCTCTAATTAGAGGGAGAGTTGCTTTGCCATCCGGAGCTTTTTTGACAATGCTTGAAACCGGGTCTTTTAGTTACAACCCCAACGGCCAATTTGATGATTTGATTGCCGGGGAAACAGCAACCGATTCTTTCGACTATACCATCAGCGATGGCAAAGGCGGGCAAGACACAGCCACGGTAACGGTTACCATCACAGGGGTTTCTCCGTTTGGTCAGGTGGAGTATGACTCCTCGGGAAATTTAGTAGTCCACGGAACGGATGATCCGGTAAACGGAGACCAAATTTCGGTGAAAGTAGCGCAGGTCCGCAGAAACCAGTTTGCTCAAGTAGTCATCAATGGCACTGTTTTTCCTTTCAATCTTCTGTCGCAAAATAGCCAAATCTTTATCCATGGATATTCCGGTCCGGATTCCATCACCAAAACGGGGGATGCTTTCAGTAGTGTGATTAATGCCGGAGAGGGTGATGACCAAACCACAAGCGGTGCTGGGGACGATGTTCACATTGGTGGCCCGGGGAGCGACACCCTTTCGGATTCGCAAGGGGACAATGTTTTTATTGGCGGCGAAGTGGATCAAGACGCCCTAGCCGATTTCTTAGCAGGAATACTGGCACCGGCGGAGTTGGCCAACTTTATTCAAGATGAGGATGCTGAAGATGAATTGGATTCCATCTTCGCGGACATCGGCAGGAATACTTTCTTCCTGAGAACAAGTGGCACTCACCCGGATCAATTATCCAATCCGGATCCCGAAGATGATTTACTGATCTCGGTGGATTAATTGGGTCTGGCCACAAATCGCCCACTTCTCTATTGTTCTCATGGGCCATTTCTTCAACCAGAGCATAGGTTCCCATTTTCATTCAATCATTTGGGTTCGATTTAAATCACGAAATTAGGATTAATTTCACTATGATCCGTGTAGTCCTCCCGTACCACTTGCGAACGCTGGCAAATGTCGGCTCTGAGGTTCAGGTTGAAGTTGAAGGATCTGTTAGCCAACGATCAATCCTTGACGCCCTGGAAACCCGCTATCCAACACTGCGTGGAACCATTCGGGACCAAACTACCGGAGAACGCCGGCCTTTGGTTCGATTTTTTGCCTGTGAGGAAGACTGGTCGCATGAGTCCCCGGATACGCCCCTTCCAGGCAAAGTTGCCAGCGGAGAAGAACCCTTTTTCATCATTGGGGCGATAGCCGGGGGAAACCAGTAAGGACTCTCCGCCGGCAGGAGAGACGAAAGGGAGGATCTCAATGACAGCGATCACCTGGTCCTGGCAAGCAGTTCCGAACGGTGACGATGAAGAACAGCAAGTAATTCGTCATCGTCAATTTCCCCCAAAAGAACGCTCAACTTGGTCTTCGCCAAGACAACCGATGTGCCCCCAAGCGAATTTCAGGTGCTAACCCAGCCAATTCGGTCAACACCGCGAGGGCTTTTGCCGTGCGTTCATGGCAGTACCTCTCCAATTCTAGGATCTCCAAGGACAGCCTTAACAATTTTTACGGCGAAGCCGTTGCATATCGGAGCCCAAGGCCGCCGCGATTAGCGGCGCACTCTGGGAACGCATCTAAACAACCTAAAAAACCCCAACGGGATTCTACACCTCAGACTAATCCCAGCCGTAACGTTCATCAATTTCCAACCCATACTTGTTGCAAAAACGGCGAATCTCGTCTTGAAACGATTCCTTCTCATGATGTTCCTCTTGGTTTGAGATGTAGGCTTTCAGGGCTTCGATATGGGCTGGACTAAGGGAGAAGGCCCCATAACCTTTTTGCCAATAATAATCGGTTAGCTGCGGTTGTTCCGATTTCACCCACTTGGAAGATTCCCGCTTTAATTCCCGGATTAAATCAGAAACGGAGATTGTTTTGCCCAATCGGCAAAGGATATGAACGTGGTCCTCGGTGCCCCCAACAATAATTGCCGTCGAATCCAGATTTTTGCAAGCCCCCGCCAAGTAGCGAAATGACCGATCCCGAAAATCCGGGTCTTGCAAAAAGGGCATTCGGTTTTTCGTAGAGAACACAAGATGGGAATACATTTGGACCAAGGATTGCGGCATGGTTGACCTCCGTCGGTGTCAAACCCCGTTGGGGTTTTGTGTGTTGTGGGATCGGGATCCTAGGGTGCCCCATGTTTTTGCGGCAACGCCGTTTCATGGTTATGAAAAGTGGCAAGGAACAGGTTTTGTCTTTACGGCAACGCCGTTGAAGAACACAGCCCAGGGTCGCGGCTTTAGCCGCGCACCCTGGGAACGCATTCCAACCACATTAATAAACCCCAACGGGGTTTACAACCGGGCTAATTCCAGGGGAAACGAACATTATATTCCAAGCCTTATTTGTTGGTGCGGCGGGCAACGGTTTTGCCGTCAGAACTCCCCCGCTCCGGCACGACCACGGTCAGGTACCTTACCCGCCCCTTAACACCCCCCACCCACCGAGGCCC
>CAZPPD010000922.1:0-2612 GCA_964588185.1 uncultured Alcaligenaceae bacterium
TCCGTGGATCAGTGCCAAGCGGTCCTTGTAAGGCTCCAAGGGATCGATGGATCTTGCCAGGCGGTGATTGGCCAAAGAGCGATCTTCCAACTCGCTGGGCCGGCGTGGCCGTTCGATTCCTTCGGGTTGAATTTGGTTGGGATAGAGTCCATTTCCTTGAAGAAGGAAAACAAACCGCGTTGGTCTCGGCGAATTGCCTTCGGAAGCTTCCAGTTGGTTGATGAATTGGGACAGGAATATCCCCCCGGCACCCAAGGCGGTTCCCCGGAAAAAAAATTCACGTCGGTTAAACATGGGCTTTATCCCTTTCAAAAAAATCAGTTTTCAGTTATCCGTTTTCCGTTTAATTACTTCACTTTCGGCTGCTCGGTACAAGAAAGAATCCGAGGTTACCAAAGAGACCACTAATGCATTGAAACTTCCGTTATTCTCCGCGTAGGCTCGATGCGCATCCTGCAAGGTTTTTGCATCTCCCAGGGTCTCATTTCGCCCCAAGAAGAAGCGGAATGCATGGCGAACAAATACCTGTTCCACTTTTTTGGACTTGGCAAGTTTGTGAACCATTTCAATGGGATTAGTTACCTCCCCATCTAGTTCCGGGTCGCCGCTGCGGGTAATCTCCCCTTGCGTTTCAACCGTTTTGCCTAATTCTAGCTGGCGATAGGGGCCATAGGGACCGTATTGTTCGAATGGAACTCCAAGCGGATTCATTTTCTTGTGACACCGCCAACATTCAGCTACCCGAGAGACCATATTCAATCGCTGCCGGAGTGTTTTGTGCTCGTCCTCGGGAATGCGAGCATCCACCCCAATGGGCACATCCGGAACGGTCCCGCCCAACAAATGAGTTCGAATCCACTTGCCCCGGCGAACGGGGTCGGTGTCAAAATTGGTGGAGAAGGCAACTAACCATGCCGGGTGAGTCAATACACCGGCATGTTTATCCGCGGGTAATTCTATCGGTTGCTTGGCAGTCCACTTCCAGTCGGGAGGTAACCCATAAACGGTTTCATACCCCGGAAAGCGAACGCCCTTTCGGATTTTTTTCTCCCGATTCGAATCCACCCGATAATTCACAAAATATTTATTGGTGGTCAATAGCTCATAAAGAACATTTTGGTCCTTCTCAACAATGTCCGAAATAACATATTCCAAATCTGCCACTAATTGGCGAGGTTCATGCCTTCCCCGCATGGGGGGATCTTTGAAGACTTCCGGTGCCTTAGGATAATCGAAATACTCCCGGAAGAACTGAAGGATTCTGGAATTGTCTTCTTCCTTGAGGATGCGTTTGACGTGGGTTTCTAGTTGTTCCTGCGTTTTCAGTTTTCCCTGTTGAGCCGCTTCCATCAATTTACGGTCCAGCCGATTTCCCAGGGTATAAGACAAAGCAATGCCGATCTCCCGTTCTGACAATCGCCGCCTGCCGTGAGCATCAATCGGCCCCTTGCCCAACTCCATTCGGAATAGAGCTTCCGGCTGCATAATGACCGCCATCAACATTGTCTTTCCGGCAATCACGTGGCCGCTGATTTTCTTATTCTTTTGCCACAATCCGCAAAACCGTTCGATCTCTTCCTTGGTCGGGTTTCGCCGCAACACCAATTGAAATTCTGCTCGCAGGGCTTTCTCCAAATCTTCCTGCTTCGGAATGGTATCTTCCTGAACCAATCGTCTCATATCCCGGTAGCGGCCGTGTTTCAATTGATTCTCCACGATCAATTCCGCATTGCGAAGTAACATGTCGGTCGTGGGCTCGTCTATAAAGTAGGGGAAGGCGTAATCCTTGAAATCCGCATCCTGCAAGATCGAAAACGGTTGCGATGTCCTGCGTACTCGTTCGGTAATCTGATTGACAAAATGCTGGTAAATACTCGGACGCATTCGCCATAGCCGAGGTGCGGCGGGAATCACCACACCGCCGGCTTTATTGAAAAGTTCCTCGTGATTGACATAATTCCCATACTTAGGCAACGCCAACTTAGGGTCGGTAATGACTCCCGGAAGTTGAGTTTTGCGGAGTTCTTGGCGAATCCAGCTGAGAACTTTCTCGGTCTCTTGTTTCGGCGGTTGGCGTTTTTTACCCGGAGGCATTTCGCCATATTTCAACCGCTCCTCAACAAATTTCCAATTCTCAAAATGTTCCCCCTTGAGAATATCCGGATCAATCTTGGTCAGCGAAAGTTTAGCCTCGGGTTCTTTATCACCATGGCAGCTTTCACAGTGGTTCTTGAAATAAGGAGCAACCACCTCCTTGAATCCTTTTAGGTCCGGTTCTACCGAATCTGCCAAAGTGAATTGGGGTATGATCAGATTTAAAAGAAAAATTGAAATCAGGTATCGCAATCTCATTGAGAGTCCCAAAGTTAGGGGGATTAGATTTTCTTTCAGGCGGGACAAGCTTTTTTGCTTGTTTTACTAAATGCAGAAACTACACTATGGAATGCAGACCAATTATTATTATTCTTGATTTTACAACATTTGGCAAATGAAATATCCTCAAAATTTTTCCCTAATCCCCATCTGAGCAAAACAAACCGACCAACCTTGGGAGTTTCCAATGCTTCGCTATTTCCTCCTCTTCTTTGCCTTCCTCACCTTATCCTCTTCGG
>CAZPPD010000923.1:0-2611 GCA_964588185.1 uncultured Alcaligenaceae bacterium
TACTATCATCCTACAAAGAGATTTTGCCGCGGCGAAGGGTTCGGTAGAAACGAAAATGCCATGAGGCCCATTGCCCCCTATAGGACTCGAACCTACAACCCGCTGATTAAGAGTCAGCGGGAAATGGGGTTTACCCTGTTTCATGCAAATTGATTAGTATTGATTTTACGTTGATTTTTACTTGGATTCGGATAGATTGGTATTCAGTGGGTTTTGCCCGAATTGATGCCAAGTGTTGCATGCTTGTTGCATTCCCGATTGCATGCAACAGAATCCAGGGGAAGGAAAATGAGCAGCGAACCGCAGCCAGAAACGATAAATTTTAGAAACAAGCCGGTCAAGAAACGCCTCAACAAACGCACGCTGGACACTCTGGAAACACCTCCGCTGAATGCCAATGGCAAGCCGGCGCAGCTCTGGATATATGACAGCGTGACACCGCGCCTTGCCGTGTGCGTCTGGTCAACCGGGGCGAGAACATGGTATTGGGTCGGCCGCTGCAATGGTCGCATGATCCGCCACAAGGTGGGGGAGTACCCGGAGTTGCAACCAGACTTGGCCCGGAAGCTGGCCTCCAAGGTATCAGCGCAAGTGGCAAACGGCATCGACCCGCGACAGGAGAAATACCAGCAACGGGCTGAGCCGACCTTCGGGGAGTTCATTGAAACGTACCTCGAACAACACGCCAAGCTGCACAAGAAGGCTCGCAGCTGGCAGGATGATGAAAAGACTTTTCGGCGCTACTGCACGTCTCTCAAACCCCGCCTTCTCTCCAGCATCACCAAGCAGGAAATAGCGACCCTCCACGCAAAGGTAGGAAAAGACCATGGCAAATATGCGGCCAATCGCATGCTCAGCTTGCTAAGCAAACTCTTTTCATTCGCAGGGCAATTTGGCTTTCCGCTCGCCAACCCGTGTCGGGAGATCAAGAAGTTTCGGGAGGAGTCCCGTGACCGCTTCTTGACAGGAGAGGAACTACAACGGTTCTTTGAAGGCTTATTAAGGGAAGAAACCCAACTCTGGCAAGATTTCTTCACCCTCGCCCTGCTTACCGGCGCAAGGCGGGGAAACTTGCAAGCCATGCGGTTCGATGAGCTGAACCTCTCGCAAGCAACCTGGCGGATACCTGACACGAAAGCAGGAGAACCATTGACCGTCCATCTGGTGGCTGAGGCCGTGGACATTCTCCAACGGCGAATGGAAGCGGCCAACGGTTGCCCGTGGGTTTTTCCCGGTGGACGCAAGAATCAAACCTCTCATGTCAAGGAACCAAAAACAGCATGGGCGCGGATATGCGAGCGGGCCGGTCTGGAGAACCTGCGATTGCACGACCTGCGCCGGACCCTAGGGAGCTGGCAGGCCGCAACCGGTGCAAGTCTGCCCGTAATCGGGAAAACGTTGGGTCACAAGCAACAGGCGACAACGCAAATCTACGCGAGGCTCAACCTCGATCCGGTTCGCCAGTCAGTCAATACCGCCGTGGCCGCGATGATGGCGGCGGCGAATGGCAAGAAGAATGATAACAAGGAAGGGGTTGAATAATGGGCGTTGATGCTCGGAAACTATGCGAGAACTGCAACGAGGAGTATGTGGTATTGGACCTCCTAGAATCGGCACGGGAACCAAGTGCATTTGATTGGGCGAGGGGTGTCAGCGTCCTGTTCAACCAAGCCCGTGAGCTGGTCCGTGGTGGCGCAGACCCAAGGGGGTTACCCAACGATCCGCCGAGCATTGCAAGCGTTCATGACGCGCGTCGGTTGGTGGATGGAATCGCTAAGTGGGCCAATGGGATCAGCAATCTTGGGGATTGGCTAACAGCTGCAGAAGTTGCCCGTGGCTTCGGTTGGTTTCTAAATGAAGGGCAGAGGAAAAAGGAACGCCCTGATTCGGCGAAGGTATTTCGATTGAGATTAGAAACCAACGGAAAATCAGGGAAAAACAAACGTATTAGTCGAAAAAGCGTGATGGAATATGCACGGAGAGAAAGTAAGACTTGGGACGAAGCAGTAGCAAAAGGAGATTGATTATGTAGCAGTCTTTTGTAGCAAGTATTTATTTGAGGCGGAATTTTCCAAGCCGTGTGAGCAATCGCACGGCTTTTTTTGTAGTGCTTTGTAGCACCTATTTTTTGCCGGTTATTATGTGGGCATGTAGGAATTGGTGTACGTTTTTTTCAAGGGGTAAGAATCGATGAACATTCGGAATCAAGACCCACTACTCACCTCCGAGCAAGCCGCAGAGTACATCGGAATCAAAGTGAACACCTTGGCTATTTGGCGCATGCAGCGACGGCCCGGCAGTCCAGCTTTTGTCCGCGTTGGCTCACATGTTCGCTATCGCCAGTCCGAGTTGGAGCGTTGGATTAAATCGCAAACCGTGGAATACGCAACTAGGTGAGTAACACTGCTCCCGGTCGTGGTCTTTCCTTCGATTTATAATCGTGGCGGATTTGCGACATATTACCCCAGGAAAAGGAGAAATCGATGGTCGAGACAAGCGGCACAATCTTTTACTGCGGTCGATGGTCCTTCATTATCACCGGAGATGTTGCAGGCCGTTGCAAAAGTGTTAGCTGCCCTCGACCGCAAAGCACGAAATAGAAGGAACATAG
>CAZPPD010000924.1:0-2602 GCA_964588185.1 uncultured Alcaligenaceae bacterium
GGCGACGATCGACGCGCAGCTGAAGCAGCAGTCCGATCGTCCGGCCCCCGCGCTCCTGAACAAAACCTTGTTCTCCTAGAACCTTCGGTCAATTAACTTTCAACTGGAAATTAGCAACTTAAGATTTATATTCTCAGGAATCTGTTATGGTTACCAAATGGACCGCTAGTTACACCACCCTTCGTCCGGATCCCCGATTTGGGTCCGAGTTGGCGAGCAAATTTATCAACTGCTTGATGTGGGATGGAAAGAAGGCGACCGCTCAGCGGATTTTCTACGATGCCCTGGGCCAAATCAAAAAACGTATGCCCGATTCCGAGCCTATCGAAGTATTCACTCAAGCCGTCGAAAATGTTAAGCCTTCCGTCGAAGTACGTTCCAAGCGTGTCGGTGGAGCGACTTATCAGGTTCCCATGCAGGTGAACAAGAAACGTCAACAAAGCTTGTCCATCCGCTGGATCATTAATGCGTCCCGTTCCAAATCCGGGCGTCCCATGTTTATGCGGCTTGCCGATGAACTGATGGCGGCCTACCGGCGGGAAGGCGAAGCAATGACCAAGCGGGAAAACACCATCAAGATGGCCGAAGCCAATAAGGCATTCAGCCACTTTGCTTGGTAATATTTGCCGAAAATTCCAAAGGCCCTGAATGATATACTTGTTCAGGGCTTTTTCCATTATGGGTCCTATTAAAACTTCTTCGGAAAATTATTTTTCTATTGACATTCGAATTTGAAGCGTCAATCCTTTAATTAACAATAAAAACCATACCGAATTATCCCGCCTGGTAATCTTTACCTCTCCTACCCTGGAGTATCTTTTATGCTAAACCTACTATCAGGAAAAACCTCCGCCGATTGCAGCGGCGTTTCCCGCCGCGAGTTTATCCGTGTGGGTGGTCTTTCGGCTTTGGGGCTTTCCCTCCCGGCTTTCCTGAATTTGAAAAACCAAGCCAATGCATCGGAAAACACGCTTGGCCGACCAATAACTAATTGCATTTTGATGTGGAAGCAAGGGGGTCCCAGTCACATTGATACGCTTGACCCCAAACCGGATGCCCCCGAAGAAATCCGCGGTGAGTTCAGCACCATCCAAACTTGTCTGCCGGGAATTCGCATTAGTGAACATCTTCCCCGGTTGGCTCAGCAATTTGACAAGCTTAGCCTGATCCGGGGACACAATCCCAAGAACGGCAGCCATGGCCGCGCGGATCATCTCATGATGTCGGGCAGGCCATTTAATGCCGCTATGACCTTTCCCTGCTATGGGTCGGTAGTGGCTAAGGAACGCGGCTATCGCGATGGTATGTTCCCATTCGTCCAATTGGGAAGATATATCGACCGGCGATTTGGCGGCGGAGTAGCCGGCTTCCTCGGCGATCAGTACAACGCTTTCGAAGTCTTGGACGACCCCAGCCGATCTAATTTCCGCGTTCGCGATTTGAGTGTCCGGGAACAAGACCGGCCTAGACTGCAACGCCGCTACCGCATGCTCCAGCAAATGGATAACTACCAGGCAGCTGTGGAATCGGAGAATTCTCCAGTCGTGGAAACCCGGGATGCCTTTTATGAACGAGCTTATACGTTAGTAACTTCCCCTGCTGCTCGTCGCGCTTTTGATTTAGACCGCGAAGCTGATCGCACCCGGGATATGTATGGCCGCAATCAATTTGGTCAGTCCTGCTTGTTGGCTCGCCGCCTGATCGAAGCCGGAGTTCACTTTGTAACCGTCACCAGCGGAGGTTGGGATACTCACCGCAATAATTTTGAAACCTTGCGGACACGGCGTTTGCCGCCCTTGGACCAAGGGTATGCCGCCTTGCTGCAAGATTTACACCAGCGCGGTTTATTGGAAACCACATTGGTCGTCTGGTTCGGCGATTTCGGCCGCACGCCAAAAGTCAATCCTTCCGCTGGCCGCGACCACTGGGCTACTGCCGGCGTTGCCTGTTTAGGTGGCGGTGGAGTTCGCACCGGCCAAGTGATCGGAGCCACCAACGCCAACGGCGAAGTGGTCGTTGACAATCCCGTGAATCCGGAAGACTTGGCAGCCACAATCTACCAAGCCTTAGGCATTCCCCTTCATACCTGGTATCGAGCTCAAGATGGCCGTCCCATCGAGTTAGTCCCCACCGGACGTCCCGTCCGCCAACTCATTGGTTAAGGATTGTTCCTTCCTTCCGGAAGGTTCGGTCGCGGAAACCACGCTGGGAAACTAGCGTGGTTTCCCGGTTAATCAAATCATATTGTTTAGCCACTCCTTGGATAGCTATTTACCAGCAAATGAATTGGGGGTTCAATTACCAGGTCTACCGTTGGGGGATTTAATATTCGCTCTTGAAGCCGCAGAATTAGGTTTTTGATAATCTAATCCTCTCTTACTCAATAAAACCAAAGGGCAAATCCAAACAACTGGCCCCGATATATTTGTTGAATGTGATTCCAGAAGCCAGGTTGAGTGAGAGTCTCTCCCCTCGCCGACTTCAGGGAACACTATTTATTTCTTCCGTTTGAGAATAAAGAACGAATGATCGGTCCCCGGTTTGGTTTTGAATTTCGTGGGCCGGGTACCCTTTGTCCCGATACAGAGCTTCAGGCGGTCCT
>CAZPPD010000925.1:0-2599 GCA_964588185.1 uncultured Alcaligenaceae bacterium
GGCCTGCAAGCATTAATGTGGTGACTTCATTGCGGACCTGTTGATCATCCAACCGGCTTCCTCCAGATTCTTCATCGACGGCGGATAACAACATCGATAGCAAATCTCCGTGATCCTTGCCCTCTTTGCGGCGTTCCCGAACGAATTTCCACACAACATCATCCAGAACTTTCATCGCCCATTTTTTGCGGCGGTTCCATGGCGTTGGCACCCACAATGGCAATCGAAATGGTGCTTGCATCTCGTGGAAAGCGACCTCCGAAAGAAACTTAATTGCTTCGGAGACTTCTGTAAATTGGTCTCTGATTTCACTGTCGAACATCGTCCTACAAATAATCGAAAGCGTTAAACAGGTCATGGCTTCGTCGATGTCAACATCAATAAAACCGTCCCGATCAATTGTCTCCCGCCAGGAATCGATGAGTTGACTCACGGCGGCAACCATCGTTCGCCCATAGTTTTCCATCCGCGTTGGTTGAAAAGCGGGCTGCACTAACCTTCTTTGCCGGATCCATTGTTCTCCTTCCGCAACGATAACACTATTGCCATTCCACTGAGCCAGCGTCTCCATTACCCGGGGTAAGCGAATGATTGACTTGGAATTGGTAACCAAAACTTCCCGAACCTGATCCGGATGAAAGAATACAAATAAGCGATAGGGTCCTGTGACAAAAGAGACCGAATCCCCATAATCACGATGCAATTTCGCGTAACTGCCAAGGACGTCGGCTTTCATGCGGGCCATCGTCCGCATGCCCAACAGAAAATCGTTTGGCCCGGGAGGAAATCCTGGTTTTATGCTCTTATCCTGGTCCCCGGATGCTTGGGACGTGAGTTGGTTATTCTTTTGATTGGTCGCTGAGGTCATTCGAGGTGTCTTCTTTCTTATAGCGTTTGTTTCGAGAAAGAATGAAGGTTTCCAACAATTCCAGAGGGATACCCACAAGGGCGATGATCCAAAGGTAGCGGAAAAAAGTAAAATCCGATTTTCGCAGGGAAATGAAGGTAATGACGGAAATCACTGCCAATATGGCGATGCAGCAAACCTGGATGATGTAGTAAACCTTCAACTCGATTTCGAGTCCGAGAAATTTGATGTATTCTTTTTGCATGTCACTCCACCACCTTTTGGGTCCGAAGAATAGCTTTATTTCCGATGTCCTTTCGGTAATGAGCTCCGTGAAATTGGATTTTTTCAACTGCCTCATATGCCCGGCTTTTGGCATCCTGAAAAGTATCCCCCAATGCAGTCACACCTAACACCCGGCCTCCATCTGTGAACACCATCTCCCCATCCAATCGCGTTCCCGCATGAAATACTTTTACATCCGGCATTTGTTCCACCTCCCGCAGTCCGGTAATGGCTTTCCCTTTTGCGTAAGGGCCCGGGTAACCGCCGCTGGCCATGACCACACAAACCGCCGGGCGTGGGTCCCACTCTAAGGGATTGTCCTGCGAAAATTCTTGAAGGCGATCATCCACTACCGCCTCGATCAGATCCAGTAGGTCAGTACGGAGCCGCATAACCAAAGGCTGCATCTCCGGGTCGCCAAAGCGGCAGTTAAATTCCAGGACTCGAGGACCCTGATTGGTGATCATCAATCCCGCATACAAAACCCCGCGATACGGGCTGCGTTTTCGTTTCATAGCGTGGATAGTGGGAACCAATACTTCGGAGTCAATGGTCTCTAGTAACTTCGGCGTGGCAATCGGAGCCGGACAATAGGCTCCCATTCCACCCGTGTTCGGTCCTTGGTCGCCATCAAAAACTGCTTTGTGATCTTGGGTTGGTTCCAAAGGGAGAATGGTACGACCGCCCACCATGGCAAAAATACTGACTTCCTCTCCTTCCAAGCGTTTTTCGATCACTACGTGGCGTCCGACGTCCTGGCCGAATTCTTCGTGGACCATAATACGCTCCACTGCTTTGTAAGCTTCCTCATGAGTGGAACAAACGATGACTCCCTTGCCGGCCGCCAGCCCATCCGCCTTCACTACAACTGGGTATTCGCGGGTTTCAATGTAGCTTTTGGCGGGATTGGAATGCTCGAAAATGCGGAATTCACTGGTGGGAATATCCGCATCCCGCATGAGTGTCTTGGCAAACACTTTGCTGGATTCAATCAAGGCAGCGTTCTTGGTGGGACCAAAGACGCGAAGTCCTTCTTGTTGGAAAGCATCCACCACCCCTTTGGCCAAAGGCTCCTCCGGGCCGATGACCGTCAAATCAATTTGCTGTTTCTTGGCAAACTTGATCAGGCCATCGGTATCATCCATTTGGATATCGATGTTAACTCCATCCACGGCCGTTCCACCATTGCCGGGAGCACAATAGACCCGTTTGGCTCGAGGGGATTGAGCCAATTTCCATACCAAAGCGTGTTCTCTTCCACCTTTTCCAACCACAAGAATTTGCATCGGGAAAAACTCCGACCGGAAGTGTACTTTTCGGGCACCGGTATTGAATTGTATTGATGGCGAGGATTTTTTGGAAAAGAAATGGACTAATTTAACGGGGAATACAGTATGCTAAAAAACAACAGGTGCTTGTTCTTGTTCCACAACCTGTTCAGGAATGGATTCATCCGGGATTTCTTCC
>CAZPPD010000926.1:0-2598 GCA_964588185.1 uncultured Alcaligenaceae bacterium
GGGGCAGCCGTTTGTGAATTACCTATCCCTGAGCCTGATGGTCGTGTGTTCGGTGAGCACCATAGTTTTCAACGGTAATCCGTTCATGCGTTTTGACGGCTATTATGTAATGGCGGACTTGTTGGAAATTCCCAACCTGCGGGAAAAATCCAACCGCTATCTCTCTCGCCTGATGCAAGAAAAGGCATTGGGGATTGAGCAGCAGCCCGAACCGTATATGGCTCTTGGCCGGCGAGTGTTGTTTGTCACCTATGCCATTATCGCCTGGTTTTACCGCTGGTTTATCACCTTTTCCATCCTCTACATGTTGTCGCAAATCCTTGGCCCCAAACTGCGGGTGCTCAGCCAGATGTTGATGCTGTTTGCGGCGGGTTCCATGTTTGGCTGGCCCTTGGTTCGCATGATTCAGAATTTGAAAAAACGAGGAAGGCTTCCAGATATGAAAATGTTAAACGCGTCCATCACCGGAACCTTGCTTGGTTGTGTAATCTTGGGGTTTTTCTTCTTGCCGTTACCGGTTTCGCGGATTCGGGAAACTGGGGTTGTAGCCTTGGAGCCAACGGCGGTTCAAAAAGTTTCCGTCAAGGTTGATGGAATCCTGGAAGAAATATGGGTGAAAGAAGGCGAATGGGTTACCCAAGGGGCAGTTCTGGCTACCTTCAGGGGACCGGAAATGGAATCGGAAGTCGCTGCCGCCGAAACCGAGTTCATCAAGCAGTCCAATATTCTGCAAGCCTTTCTGCGAAAAAAAGCCCAAGGAAATGTCGCCCTGCAAACCAGTCTCCAACAAGATATTTTTACTGCCCGAACCGAGCGGGATAAGGCAAAATCAACTTGGGAAATCAAGAAAAAAGAAGTCCGCGAAATGCTGACCTTGCGGGCACCTTGTGACGGCTATGTCATGAATCTTCCCAAGGAGGAAGAACTGGGGAAATTGTGGGAGAAAGGAAAATCTCCACCGTTCTGCAGCGTAGGTGATCCAGACAGATTGTTGATCAAACTGCCGATTACTCCGGATGATTACGACATCCTTCGAGAAAATTTGGAACGAATCGAGGAATCGGGTGAAGAACTGCCGGTAACCATCCGAGTGCACGGACGGGACGCAGCAACCTGGGAAGGCACAGTACCTTCTCTGGACGACTTGCCCAAACAAGTAGCTCGCAATATTCCCCTGGCGCTTTCTACCAAAGGGGGAGGCCCTTTGGCGATAAAACCGACCGCCAAGGACGAAGAAAGCCTGGAACCTCAGATTCAGGTTTACATTATTCCGGTTTATTTTAAGGAACCCGACTCGGCGATTGTTCCGGGGGCATTGGGGCAAGTCAAAATCCACTGCGAGTACCGCAGTTTGGCTTGGTGGACTTGGCGAACGATCTCGAAGACTTTTGATTTGGGTTTGTTATAAAGTTTCCTAGTCCCACTGATTCCTTGTAGTTCCCTTGATTATTTGTTTTTCCAACTGGCGGCAGATAGGGAGATCACACCAGTTACTACACTTCCCGTACGTCCGGTTTTTTGCCTTCGGTCCCGATCCGGCATAGAATTCCTTTAGAAGAAGGTTTTTGCCGGTTTTTTGCGCTGGAAATCGGCGCCAATTGGTACCATAGGACATACTCTTTTTATAGAGGTGACCAATGAACAAGCAGCTAATGGATATTGTTTTGCCAAGGTTGGCAAGACCACTATACCGGCACCTGGAACGGTACTGGGACGGGGAACTGGACGACAATCAATTTACGGAAAAATTTGAAGACCTCCTTCGCCAACAACATGCTTGGCTCGCACGCAAAGGCATCCCGGAACCGAGAGCAGCTATTGCCATCCATGCAGGACTGTTGGTTCTCAGCATGTCGGGATTGAAAGCCGAAGCTGAAGAAGCTGAACTGCCGTTTGAGGTGGTAGAGTTTCGTGCGATCAAAGAAGCGGCTTCGGACGTGGCTCAAAATTACGGTGTCAGCGAGAAGAAGGTGATGAAAACAATTTCTCGCATCGTTGCTCGCTATGGGCAATAAAAAATAAATGTCTGCCGTGATTCGATTCGCTTTAAGGTGGTTCTTACGCCCGAGATTCGCAATTCATAATTCAAACCTAACCATTGAACAAATCTATGGCCAATGAGTGCCAAAGCCTGCCAATCGCCGATTGAACTTTGACATCCGTTGGCAAAGAATGTCAATTTCATTGATTGGCTTTATTTGGCATTAATTCCACCGTCAACTAACGGGTTTTGGACGGTACTCTGTCTACCGTCACCAGCGGCTTATTACGGCACCAAGCGAATGCTATTCAACGGGTAATTTGTCATCGCGAAAACATGGGAATGGCAATAATATCCCCTACTTCGTTGGATATTTTAATGCGGATTGGGCCTTGATAGAATGGAGAAATATTGTATACTAATAATGAGCGGAAGGTTTCGAGTCTTATTGAAAATCACCTTCCCCCTATCAAGAAATTAACTGAGATTCCGCAGCCGCTTTACCACTTCCATTTGGTTGATTTTGAGATCGGGAATAAGAATGCGGATGGGTTGTGGCTTCTTTGAGTTGTTTCTTGCCGGCTTGCTTGGATGGGAGTGGTCTTTGTGGATGATAA
>CAZPPD010000927.1:0-2595 GCA_964588185.1 uncultured Alcaligenaceae bacterium
GACCGCAGTAATCTGCCGGATTGGGAAAAGGCGAACATGCTGGCAAAGTACTTTGTTACCACTGAAGGAGTGGCCTTGAGTCAGCAGGGTTGATTACTTGAGGGAGTGAGTTGGCTCGAATTGAGCGCCGTCCCCCTATATGAAACCAAACACCCAACACGAAACGGTAATGGAGACACCTATGCCGCCTCTTCGTTTTGTAACGAGTGCTGAGACCATTATTGAGGAGCTTCCTTGGGGGCCGCATCATTGGATGTGCCGTCCGGATATTGTGGATGCGGATCAGTTATTGATGGTGCGGGTTCACATGCCCGTTGGTCAGGCTCACCAGTTTCATCGGCATCCGGAAATGGAAGAAATCATTTATGTTCTTCAGGGAAAAGCCGAACAATGGGTGGACAAAGACAAAAAGATTTTGGGTGGCGGAGAGATGGCTCATATCCCGAAAGATGTTGTCCATGGGACCTACAACGCAGGGGAGGAACCGTTGGTATTTCTAGCCATCCTATCCCCGGCCAAGATTAGTGGACCGCCATTAATCGACATGAGTCAGGAAGAACCCTGGAAGTCTTTAAGGGAAAAGGTATAATCACATTCCTTGATAAGAAACCAAAAAAGTTGCCTGATAATTTCCGTCTCTTTGATGGGAATGGAATAAATGAATCTTCAACACAGACGGTTCGAGGAGGGGTGGCAGAGTGGCCGATTGCACTGGTCTTGAAAACCAGCGTGGCGAAAGTCACCGAGGGTTCGAATCCCTCCCCCTCCGATCTTCCCTTGACGATTATTTTCGAGTAGGTTTTTAAGCACTTTTCTTATTTCCCCAATATCTGGTCTTTTTTATCTGTTTTTCTATTATTGACCCATAACTTTTATTTGAGGCAGTCTGAAGGGCTTTTCTCTTGACATATACACGTATAATGACAAGTGAAATCCTGAGAACAAAAAAATATTTATTATGAAGTCACTAGGATTTTAACTAAATTGTATACTATCCCGATTGTCTTCCTATTTACTGAAAGGGGGTGCTTTCACTAGGTCGGTAATCCTTGGTTTTTATTTTGATTCTATTATCATGGTTTTAAAATGCCGGAAAAAACTGAACATTCCGTTCAACCACGCCTGACGGAGATTGAGCAGAAACTGGCAGAAGATGATAGAGGACTTTCACATTTGCCTGAGGCAAATGTGAATACGCAGTCCAATTTGGGAAAACAGATCGGTGGTTCGCAGTCCAACGGTCAAGCTCCCCAAATTTCCTTCAAGGAGGATTCCCCGGAAGTTCCATCTGAACTCGCAGGAAATTCGTTATCCCCTGGAACTATTGATCGAATTTCCGTCTCCCATCTTTTGGAGCATTCCCCGGATCTCATTTTCCTCCTGGGTAAGGATGGCAGATTTTCGTATCTTTCTTCAGCTTGCCAAAACTTGCTGGGTCGGGCACCGAAATTCTTGGTACGTGGATCCATAAAGGAATACCTGCCGGAAGAGGATTATCCTCCGTGGCAAGATTTCTTGAGGGATTCCCTTAGTACTTCCCAAGAGTTTACACACCGCTTACGCAATAACCAGGATCAATATGTCTGGTTGGAATCGCGGTGTAGAAAAGTTTGTGTCGATGGATGCGAGATGGTTGTGTGCATTTCTCGTCCGATATCCAATCCGCAAGAAGGAAGCGATTGGTCCGATCAACTGGCTGACAAGGCTCGAATGGGGCGGTTGTCTTCCATTGGCCAATTGGCCGGCTTTATCCTTCATGATTTGCGGCAGCCCCTTACCAGCATCACCAATTATCTTAATGCCGGCTTGCGTATGTTAAAAACCGGTTCCCCGTTGACCGAGGACGTTCAGCAGGCATTAGAAAAGGCGTCTCTTCAAGTACATCACGCGAATGAATTTCTCACCCAATTGCGCGAATTTGTATCTGCCGGAAATTCCGTTCCAAAGCCGACCGACCTAAATAAGATCCTAAAGAATACCTATTTCTTATGCGAATCGGAATTGCGTAAGAACGAGATTCAAGTGGCATGGAAACTCGCCGATCTCCCATTGGTTGTGGTGGATAGGGTGTTGATCCAACAGGTTGTCATAAATCTGATTCAAAACGCCATCCAAGCCATGTTGGAGACCCAACTAACTCAGCGAAAACTTATTTTATCTACGCACCTAGAAGAAAAGGAAGTGGTTGTGGCGGTCCAAGATACCGGGACCGGCTTGTCGGAAGAAGCAAAGGAGAAGATTTTCGCGCCTTTCTATTCCACGAAATCTCACGGCATGGGAATGGGGCTGGCTTTGTGCCAACACATTCTGACGGAGAGTGGCGGGAGAATTTGGGCCGAACCGAATCCGGAAGCCGGAACGACTTTCTTATTCGCATTACCTTTGGCAGAGGACTAATGGAACAACAGCCTACGGTTTATTTGATAGATGATGATCCCTCTTTGCAGGATTCCATGCGATATTTGCTGAAATCGGTTGGATTACCTTTAAAGAGCTTCTCCAACGCCCAGGAGTTTTTGGATCAATATACACCGGACCTTGTCGGGTGTTTATTATTGGACGTACGCATGCCGGGAATGAGCTGCCTGTAATTAA
>CAZPPD010000928.1:0-2590 GCA_964588185.1 uncultured Alcaligenaceae bacterium
CGAAGGAACTAATGATTCCCCAAATCCCTTGTTTTCTTTCGGAGAAATCATTCACCAGGTAAGGCCGCCGCGGTTGCGGTGCACTTCGCGGCCAAAACACGATGTTCCCAAGGATCTTCAGGAGTGCGGGAGTCAACGTAAGAGCCGCCAGCAAAGCCACGCCTAAACTCAAGGCAATACCGGGACCCGAGTAGCGGACCTTGGCAAACTCCGCCAAGGCCATCAAACCCAATCCGCACATGACCGTCCCGGCACTTGCGACCAAAGCTCCGCCCACCGAACCAACACTAAGCCTTAGAGCTTTTTTGGTAGTACTGCCGCTTTCCAATTCTTCCCGGTAGCGGCTGATCAGAAATAGACAATAATCCGTCCCGGCTCCGTAAAGAATAACAATGGCGAATACTTTGCTGATGTTGACCAAGTGGACGCCGGGAATCATGGTCAAAAAGGCCAGGATACTCATGGCAACCCAGACCGATGTGGCAATGGTAATCAGCGGAATTAAGGCCAACAAAGGAGAGCGATATACCATAAGCAATACCACAATCACCAACAGGATGGTTGCCCAAGTGGTTTCGTCCAGGCTATCTCCGGTAGCCGTCACCAAATCCCGGCCCATGCCGGCCTGGCCGGTGGTAAATAACTTGGGTGCATCTTTTCCGGCTTCCTCGATCCGCTTGGTCAGAACTTCTTGGGCTTTTGTCACGGTTGCTTGGGTTTGCAAAGCAAGGAAAGGAGTTCCCAAGGAAACCTGAATCAAGGTGCACTTTTTATCCTCGCTGGTTAACCGCGAACCGATCAGGCCATCCTGGTAAGAAACAATACTGCCGATCTGCAGGTCTGGAGATTCCTTCCTGAGCTTTTCCAAATCGCCGACCATCTTGTCCACCAGGACAAAGTCTCCCGGCGTGAGGGGAGTTTCTTCGCGTTCCACAGCAAAGATCAAGCGGCTGGCGAATACATCCTTTGGGAAAGCTTTTTCGAGGATTTGATAAGCGCGTACGCTGGGACAGCGTTCGGGAAGAAAGCGCACGTCATCATCCTGAGTTCGCGCATCCCAGCTGGGGGCGGCCACCATTAGGGTAACACCCACCACTAACCAAATTGCGCAAACGATCCAAGGATGAGATGCACAAAAGCGTCCTACATATTGAAACATTCCAACCGCCTCCCGATTTCGCCTTGCGCAAATGTGTAGTCAAGTGAGTCAGACGCAAGGATTGCTACCCACCTCTTTTTGCGCATTCACACACCATGGGGATAATGCGAAAGACATCAATATCATCGGTGGCGCAAGGGTCTGCGCTATAGGGAAAATACCGGGAACTTTCAGAACACAGGAAATCTAGTGAGAACCGCGAATTTTCACTGGAAATGGGTAAGTTGGGTTTTCCTAGATTTTGTATCTTAACCGGAAAGACGCATTCTTAGAGTTCCAAACCTCCGGTACTGCTATCCGGGGCAGACAATCGGGACCCGGAGTACAGAAACTGGAATTCTGTGTCAAGGTGAGCAAGGACAAATGAGGCGGGTGTCTCACTGGATTTTGGGTATGTTATCCACGATTGGTCCGAAGCATGCTCGCCCAGATTCTCGACAACTTTCCTTGGCGAACTCCGGGAATAAAATTCCCCAGTTTGTCTCAAGTCTTTAGAGCACCAAGTCGATAGAAGCCATACACACCATTCCGCAAGATTCCTGGAATAGAGGAGAAGGTTGTGCCCATATCTGAACACCATGCCCGGTGGTTGGAGGAGGTCCTTGCCGGGATGATTGCGGCAACCGGAATCGGTTATTTGGCTACCACTTACAGTATCTCTCGCTGGTTGACCCGAACTACTCAGGGAGAACCGGAAATCCTTCCTTGTTCCAAAGGTTTGAGCTGGGAACCATTAGAGTGTCATACCAGTGACAATCTCAAATTATCCGGATGGGTGGTTTCTCCGGAAAATCCTTCGGGAACCGTGGTTTTATTTCACGGGCTTCGCTGTAATCGAGTCCATATTCTGGATCGCGTTTGTTTTTTATCCGCAGCCGGATATCGCTGCGTTGCCTTTGACCACCGCGCCCATGGACAAAGCGACGGCACTTCCACAAGCTTCGGCTATTATGAAAGTCAGGATGTTTTGGCGATTCTGGACTTGGTCAAAGAACGCTGGCCGACCCGGCCCTGCGCAGCCTTAGGGGTTTCCATGGGCGCGGCCGCTTTATGCTATGCTGCCGCCAAGGGGGCCAGGTACGATGCCGTTATCTTGGAAAGCATGTATCACGATTTGGATAGTGCCTTTAATTATCGCATCGGTGGTGAGTTTCCTGCTTGGTTCCGCTACTTTGCCGGTGGGGTCATTTGGATTACCGAACGGCGCCTTAAAGTAAAACTGCAGCAGCTAACTCCCGCGAATTTTATCTCCAAGATAGCACCTTCCCCGATCCTTTTGCTGACCGGAAGCGAAGATACGTTTGCCGGACCGGATGATTTAACGAAGCTTCGCAAACGCTGCCAAAGTCCAAGTGAGCTGTTCGTTATTAATGGGGCCGGCCATGTAGATGTTTACTAGAAGGGTGGCAAAGAATATCAGAGCATGATCCT
>CAZPPD010000929.1:0-2589 GCA_964588185.1 uncultured Alcaligenaceae bacterium
AAACCGGTTCATTTAGGCGAACCGATCAACTCGCGGTGGTTCGAGAGTAACGCTCGAATTTCACCCGATGGACGCACATTGATTTTTGTTTCGACTCGACCATTCGGTTACGGAGCCATGGACCTTTGGATGGCAACGAGGGATTCCACGGATGCCGAGTGGGGAAAGCCGATCAATCTTGGGCCAAAGATAAATAGTCCAAAGAATGATTCCAGCCCAAACCTTTCCGCTGACGGACTGCAACTGAAGTTTCGATCCAATCGCACGGACCGCTTCGCAAATTGGATCAGTAAACGAGAATCTGTCAAAGACCCATGGCCGGCTCCTGAACTACTTCCAAACTCCAAGGCCCTGGACGGCAACCTACGATTCCTCGATTCCGGCACAACCGCTTTGTGCAATACCGATGCACCGGAGATTTTTCTTTGCAGATGGAATGCGATTAAAAGGCTATGGGAAAAAGTGGGGAAACTGCCGCCGCCAATCAATGAGGGTTCCCACAATTCCCGCCCTCACTTTAACCCTTTGACAAAAACCCTCTACTTCGAATCCGACCGTCCTGGCGGATTGGGAGACACCGACTTGTGGATGGCTCGGCGTCTGCCAAAAGATTCGCAACCAAGCTGGAAAATGGCCTTGGCTTTCGACGGGAAAACAAGTCGAGTCGAAACACCGGTACATTTTGATCCCAACCAACCTTTCACGATGGAAGCTTGGGTTAAGGCACAGACAACCATTGGCCACCAACTGATCCTCGCCAACCTTAGCGAAAAAGGTGGAGCGACTTTGGAAACCCTCTCTGACGACGAATGGTGGAAACTCGCTGCCCGATTCGACGGTACGTTCCAGCACGCTCGCTCAAAGCAGAAAATTGTCCTAAATCGTTGGTACCATCTTGCAGGGGTATGGAATGGCGATCGTTGGTCGCTGTATGTCAATGGAAAACTACAACAAACGATCGGAGGTGGAAAACACCAGGCCTCAGCAATCCCGTTCTCCATTGGTGCAAGCTCTAGTCGAGCACCAGGAGGCAAAGAGCCAGGACATTGGGAGTATCATTTCAATGGATTAATCGACGAAGTCCGTTTCTCAAAAGTTGTACGTTACGAAGGGGACTTCTCTCCGGAGCTTCACTTTTCTGCCGATAAGGACACCATTGCCCTCTATCACCTGGACGAAGGTAACGGCAACAAACTCCATGACGCATCGGGAAATCAGCTTCATGGCGAGATTTATGGAGCAACTTGGATAGGCGAAGGCAACTCCCACATGAAGAGTAACATCCCTCCTCGCCCTGGGGACAAGTTCGAACCCAAAGTTCGCGATGCTATTCGAAAAGGATTGGACTATCTCGCCCGGACCCAACACGCCGATGGGCACTGGGAGGGCAAAGATGGAAATTATCCGGTTGCCATGACCGCCTTGGCCGCTACGGCCATGATGATGGAGGGTAGCACGGTCCACGAAGGACCTTATGCCGATTCCCTCCGGAAGGCATTGAACTGGTTGTTGTCGAAAAGCCAAAAGGATGGCCGAATTGTTGATCCGACAAACAAGAAGGAAAGAAACCACTACATGTTCGGTCACGGCTATGCCATGATGGTGTTATCGGGCGCCCTCGGTGATGAACCGGACTTCAACCGCCAGCAAGCTCTTCGAAAAGTTCTAACTAAGGCAGTCCAATTCACGGCAAAGGCACAGACTCCTCGTGGCGGTTGGGGGTATGTGGCGGCAGCCGAGGGGAACAACTATGACGAGGTCGCGACCTCTCTCACACAACTTCAGGGTCTGCGCGCTGCACGCAACAATGGTATTCCTGTTCCGCGAAAGCTCCTAGACTCCCACTACCTCCGAAAGTTTACCGGTCCAAACGGGGGAGTACTCTACAGCCTAAACGGGGTTTCGGAACGTCCGGCCCTGACCGCGGCTGCTTTGGCTGCTTGCGAATATGTTTCCGATCTGTTCAAGAAATGGCTTGGTTTTTGCCAACGGAGGATACCGCTTCCCCCGAAAAGAAAGATTGGGCATGATATCTACCTACATTACTACTATGCCCAGGCACTTTACAACCTTGGCGAAAAAGGATACGCAAGGCTCTTTCCAAATTCCCAGCCCGAAGAGCATCTCACGTGGTCCAAGTATCGCAAGGCCATTTTTGATGATCTGGTTTCCAAACAGACTGCGGAGGGAAGCTGGGTCGAAGGGAATTTTGGTCCGGTTTATCCGACTGCATGCAACCTGACCATCCTGCAGTTGGAGAACAATCTTATTGACATCTACCAAAGGGACTTTAGCAACAATGCGGACTAATCAATGGTTCGTTTGTTCAGAAAAATTTTTTCTGATTGACCTTTGATAAATAAGTGATATTTTGTATACTAATAGTTGGGAAGGTGGGCGGTGTTTTAACGTTGCTCAAGTGGGTCGGCGGATTCACCGTTCCAACGGTGTTTTAACGGTGGTTTAGTGGCAACTCCTCGCCGGATTCACCGTTCCAACGGTGTTTTAACGGTGGTTTAGTGGCAACTCCTCGCCGGATTCACCGTTCCAACGGTGTTTTAACGGTGGTTTAGTGGCAACTCCTCGCCG
>CAZPPD010000930.1:0-2588 GCA_964588185.1 uncultured Alcaligenaceae bacterium
ACCCATCTGTTCCTCAGGTTGTTAGTTCTCAATGTCTATTGCAAAAAACGCATCTGCTTGTTCGGTCCCGGTCATCGCTACCACATATCTTCCCGGTGGAGTATTTGGTGGGATTTGCAAGGATTCCTCGAGCATTACGAAACCCGGACCGGGGATTTCAACGTTTTTGTTAATTCCTGTGGGTTGTTTAACCAGGTCGGTCTGCAATCCAAGTTTAAGAGTCCGTTTCAGTGATGTTTCGTTATGGATTTCTATGCGAAAGGAAATCTTTTCTCCCGGTTTTGCCTTTTGTAAATGCGGCACGACATGAATCCAATGGGGGTTCCATCCCAAGCGATGATTTCCGCAATAACAAAGGCGATCCATCGCATTGGCCGCTGCCTTGCCCCACAGAACCCGTCGCCGAAAATCCTCGCGGTTGAACTCGAAAGGGCCGCCGTGTTCTGCCAACACCCAATCGGGACCGGCTTTGAGTACTTTTGCTGCGCTGGCCGAATAAAACAAAGGCGAGGTCCAATTCAGGCCCATCCAACCACCCGAGCCACTATACATATCCTGGTGAAAGAAATTATCCGCGGTGAAAAAACATTTCTTGCCGTCTATCTTGGTCTCCACTCCCATGCTAAACCCACTTTGGCCGGGAAGATGATGGAAGCGAAAGGAATATTCCCGCCAAGTCAATGTGTCGCCGGGCTTTGGGCGTTCATCAATTCGAATCGGCCTTGGATCCAAGAAGGGGGCCCGGAGTTGATTGGGATCGCTCAGCAAATGGGAAATCCGGTCCAGCATCCAGGTTTTGAAGCTATTTCGATCGGGAAGATGATAGATACCATCAAAATGGTCGTAGTGGGCATGGGAAAAGAATACCACTTCCAGATTCTTTAGCTTCTGGTCTTTCTTGAGCTTGGCGATTTGCTTGGCACTGCGTTCGCCCCAGGGATCGACGACCAGAAAATCCTTGGTCTTGGACGTCAGAACAAAAGTATTTCCCGTCACATACAGATTCTTGGATAGTTGCGACCAGGGCAAGGAACCATTGCTGGGAGCTTGTTCCTTGGCCAGAAATTGGTAAGCCGGTGCATTGCCAAGGCGTTGTTTGCTGAAGCGTTCGAAGCTTTTAAGGAAACCGGCCTCACGAATATTGTTGATGGTTAACTGTAGAGCTTGTTGTGCCGGCTGGGGAGGATTTCCATTCAGGATTTTTCCGTGAGCGGGAAGGATCATTTTTGGTTTTAACTTAAGTATGCGAAGGAGGGATTCGGCGGCAGGTTTCTGACCGGCATCGGTCCAATGATCCCAATCGGTTGTGAAAGGAGCCCACATCTTTCCCGGAGCGGCGATGGCATCCCCGGAGAATACAATCCAGGTGTTTTCCTTTCCTTTCCAAGCGGCATAAGCCACATGATCTTTGGAATGGCCGGGCGTTGGAATTACTCTGAAGTTCCAGTTTTGCCATTGGAAAGTTTGATTGGGCTTAATGGAAAAATCTATGCCTTTATAACCGACCGGAACTACAAAATAAGCCGTTCGTGAGTTTCGCAAAGGAATGTTTTTCAGCCAGAATTGTTTCACCTTTGTTTTTTCCAGCCATGGTTGCGATTTCTCTGGGGCGAGAACTGGGGTTCCGGCTTTCAGATATTGGTTTAAAGCCGCGCAGGAATCCCGGTGATGGTGTGTCAACAAGACCTTGTCAATTTTCTTTGCCCCGAACTTCTCCAATCCCGAGTCATTGGTAGGTGCATCAATCAACAAAGCCCGTCCATTGTCAACCAAGGCATATCCATAAGGAGCTTGCTTGGTTTGCAGGAGGCCGGGAAGAACCTGATCCCAATTGCCGAAGGAAATTTCATCCTGTGACTTTTCACTAAACCCGATACGGGCCGCGACAAATACTAAGACCAAGCATAGGAGGGCAAGAATTTTGCGTGCCATGATGCTTCCTCCGGAAGCCCTCGAATTTTTTGATATAGAATGGGATATTAGTTTGGCGGAATGATCCTAACAGGTTTCAACAACCGCTTCGATGGAAAAGTGTTGTCCGAAAATGGTTTGGTTGGACATTAACCCCGGAAAAACAACAGCGGACCGTTGATTTGCATCAAACGGCCCGCTCGTTGGTGTGGAGGAAGCATTTAAAAACCGCAGGAAAATTACTCCTTTGGTTTGGATGAACGTTTATTGTTTTTTGCGAATATGAGCCTGAAAACCTGGAATTACTGCGAAATTATTACTTCCCTGTAAAATTTAAGATAAAAGTTGTATTCCCATTCTAAAAAACAGAACAGAAATCAGGTTTTCACCAACTCAAATTACCCTAGTTATTCTATTTTCTCCAGATGTATTAGCAAGAAAATTCTAGAAAATATTCTTAAATGTGGATATGACAATTTGAGGTGAGCACTCGTAATGAAATTTCTTATTCTTGCGATAGTCTTTATAATTTTCAGTCTGTTTTTGTTGACTACATTTCTTCCCTCGCCTGAAGCCGCATCAAAAGCTTTGGATGCGGGTTTTACTGAGATAGAAATCGCAGATGGGCAAAAGTTGGCATTCCAGCGCGATTTGATCTTTTGGTCCTCTACTTTCAT
>CAZPPD010000931.1:0-2577 GCA_964588185.1 uncultured Alcaligenaceae bacterium
TAACGGGGACTGCCCGTAATGGTCGCGTTACTCAGGAAGACATCAAAGCCTATGTTCGTCAACGCAACGCGGGCAGCGGTTCCGGGCAACGGTTGGATATGGATTTGCCGCCCTTGCCGGACTTCCAGAAATGGGGAGAAATTGAGAATCAACCCTTGGACAATATCCGGAGGACAACTGCCAAGCAGATGGCTTTGGCGTGGTCGCTTATTCCTCATGTGACCCAACATGATTTGGCGGACATTACAGAGTTGGAAGCCTTCCGCAAAGCCCAAAATCAGAACAGCAAAGCGCGATTGACGGTCACTGCCTTTGCGATGAAAGCTGCTGCCATTGCTCTGGGAGAATTTCCCGAGTTTAACTCTTCCCTGGATTTGGGTCGGGATCAACTGATCATCAAAAAGTATTTCCACATCGGAGTTGCGGTCGACACCGATAATGGATTTTTGTTTCTTGTTTTCCGGGATGTTGACAAAAAAAGCGTACATTATTTGGCTAAGGAACTTGGTTACGTGGCACAGAAAGCCCGCGACCGGAAAATATCCCTCAACGATCTCCAAGGCGGAACTTTTACTATCACCAACCTTGGCGGTATTGGGGGGACATCCTTTACTCCCATTGTGAATTATCCGGAAGTGGCCATTCTGGGCATGTCGCGCGGCCGGCAACAACCAGTGATCAAGGAAGGGCAGGTTATTCCTCGCCTGATGTTGCCGTTGTCTCTTTCCTACGACCACCGAGTAATCGACGGAGCCAACGCCGCCCGTTTTACCCGGCGGATTGTTGAAATGTTAGAAAATCCGCTAATGATGTTATTGCATGCTTAATGACTGGTAGCTGGATTCGCCAGGATTCAGCAATAACCGAGAAAATAAAAACTGGTAGCTGGAATCGCCAGGATTCAGCACTGATTTACTGTTTCGGCTAAATTCTGGGGAATTCAGCTACTTTTAGTACTTGGAGAATAAATGGCGAAAACAATTGAAACGGAGTTAGCAGTTTTAGGAGCTGGTCCCGGCGGATATGCTGCCGCATTTCTTGCAGCAGACAAAGGAATGGAAGTTACTCTTATCGACAGCCGCTCCCTACCAGGCGGAGTCTGTTTACATTGCGGTTGCATCCCTTCCAAGGCTCTCCTTCATGCCGCAAAGCTGATCAATGATGCCAAGGAAGCGGCCGATTGGGGATTGAAGTTTACCTCCCCAAAGATTGACCTCGATAAACTGCGCGAGCGGAAAAAAAAGATCGTTGGAGGGATGGCAGAGCACTTGGGTGCCAGTGCCAAGCAGCGAAAAGTCAATTTCGTTCACGCTACCGGAAAACTAGCGGATTCAAATACGTTGGAATTAGAGAACGGCGACAAAGTCCGTTTCCAGAAATGCATTCTTGCGACTGGTTCCAGTCCCACCCGATTACCGTTTCTCAACATTGACCACCCTGCCGTGGTCGATTCCACCGGGATTTTAGAACTCGAAGACATTCCCAAAAAGATGTTGGTGGTGGGCGGAGGTTACATCGGCTTGGAAATGGGATCTGTTTTCGCCGCCCTCGGCACCAAGGTTCATGTGGTGGAAATGATGGGCAACTTACTTCCAGGCGTGGATACGGATTTGGTCAGGCCGCTACATCAGCGTCTCAAGGAAGAATTCAAAAAGATCATGCTGAACACCAAGGTGCAAAAGATCGAACCGGATGGAAAAAGTGTAAAGGCACACTTTGAGGGCGAAGAGATCGACGAAAAGGTGATCGAGTATGACCGGGTGCTGATTGCTATTGGCCGAAAACCGAATTCCCAGAATATTGGCTTGGATAATACCGAGATAGAGGTAGATGACAAAGGCTTCGTCAAAGTGGATGGCCATCGACAAACTACAGAGAAGGGCATTTACGCAATTGGAGACCTTGCCGGTGAGCCCATGTTGGCACACAAAGCCTCTCACGAAGGAAAAGTCGCCGTTCAATCGATGCTGGGGGAACCGGCAATCTGGGATGTCCGTGCGATTCCCGCAGTTGTGTTTACCGATCCCGAAATTGCCTGGTGCGGTCTGACCGAATCGGAGGCGAAAAAGGAGAACCGCAAAGTCAAAGTAGCTCGATTTGACTGGAGGGCTTCGGGCCGAGCTACTACTTTGGGCCGCAATGACGGCTTAACCAAACTAATTGTCGATCCCGAGACCGACCGCCTTTTGGGGATGGGGTTAACCGGAACTGAAGCCGGGGAAATGATCTCTGAAGGCGTTGTCGCAATTGAAATGGGTGCCACCGCCTTGGATTTGGGAATGAGCATCCACCCGCATCCGACCTTGACGGAGACAATTATGGAAGCAGGTGAGTCCCTTCATGGTTTGGCGACTCATTTGTATAAACCTCGGAAATAAATTTTCACCGCTGTGGATTGTTATTGAGTGCGGAGGTTCGGCACCCCCTTGGATTCTTTGGATCTGTTTGGTGTGCTGTGCGAGAAAAGCTTCTGCACTCATTACCCATCCAAAGGGGTGTTGCCAGTTTCCCGCCATTCACATCCAAATCTATTACCTTTAACGGATCATATCTTTTCCTGTATGAAAGGAGATTCAC
>CAZPPD010000932.1:0-2572 GCA_964588185.1 uncultured Alcaligenaceae bacterium
AGGCCAACCTCGTCCAAGACCTTCCTATTTCCCTCAGCCTTATTCAAAACATCCACACCACAAACCCCTTGTCCACCCCTCCTGAAACAAAGAAATGACCATCCGGAGAATAAGCCACACTTTGCACTTTGCCGTTGTGGGCCTTGGGCAGCGGCAGGCTATTTCCGCTTTCTAGATCCCAGAGACAAACCATACCGTCGTCTCCATCAGATAAACCCAAGTGCCCGTCCGGGGAGAAGACCGCGTTCCAAACTTGGTCGTTGAAGTTGGCGAAACAGTGGGTTTCTTTGTTCGTACGCAGATTCCACAGCCGCATGGTTTTATCCGCGCTGGTGCTGAGAGCTTTCTGCCCGTCCAGGGACAAGGAAACTGACCACACCTGATCCTTATGTCCCTGCAAGCACTTCAGCTCCCGGCCCATGTTAATATCCCAGATCCGTAGGGTGCCATCGGCACTACTGGAGATTGCCCGTTGTCCGTTTGGGAAAAAGGCCAAACTGAGAACCCACGCCATGTGGCCTTTTAACCGCCGAAGTTCACGACCGGATTCCAATTCTGCGAAGCGGATCATCCCGTCCGTAATATTTCCGGTTAAAGCGTACAACTCATCGGGAGAAACGGCCAACGCTCCATTGGTGCGATTGGGGTAGGTGCGAAGTTCTCGGCCGGTGGCCAAATCCCAAAGCCGCAGCGATTTGTCCTGGCTGGCCGAGGCGGCTAATTGACCGTCCCGGAAAAATAGGGCTTTCCACACCCGATCCGTGTGCCCCTGCAAACATTGTATCTCCTCGCCGGATTCGACATCCCAAAGACGGACGGTCTTATCGGCCCCTGAGGACAGGATTTGCTGCCCATCCGGTGAGATGGCCAAGGACAAGACGGCATCTTCATGGCCCTCCAATCGAGCTACCGGATTGGGGATTTTGGAGAAGTCCTGCGTAGCTTTCCAAAACGCCGGACGGTGCATCTGTTTGGTATCGGCTCCTTGGCTTTGCTCCATGGTTTGCGACATGGATGAGGGTTGTGAGGTAACCCAAGGAGCTGCTGCAGGAGCGGATGGTCCCTGTAATTTTCCCAGGTGCTCCAAAAACTTTTCGAAATCCGGCAACCGTTCCTGTGGATGTTCACTCAGGCATTTCTCCAGCAAATCCGCCAACAATTCGGGAAGTTCCTGCCAGTGCTTTCGCAATGGCTGCACCGTTTTGAACAAGGCATAGCAAATTGTCTTGGCCAAGCCATAGACGTCGGTATAAGTTCCAACCGGTACTCCTTGCAACTTCCCCATCTGTTCGGGAGCGGCGTAATCTAAAGTCCCGGCGATGCTATACCCGGCGATGGTCTTGTTGGTTTGGCTCACCGTGCTCTGCAACACGTCTTGCTTTAACGCCAAGCCAAAGTCAATGAGCTTGACCCGCCACTCACCATCCTCTCCCCGGCGAACCAATAAATTCCCCGGCTTAATGTCGCGATGGAGAATTCCTTTCTTGTGCGCTTCCAACAAGGCATAAGCAACGGGAGAGATAACATCCAGGATTTCATTGGGGGCAATGGTTCCTTGTTCTTCCACATAATCTTCCAAGGAACCGCCCTCGAAATAATCCATGACAATGAACGGTCGCGTCATGGCTCCATCGGCGTAGTCACAATCGCGGATACGTATAATGGCCGGATGGTCCAGTTCCTCCAAGAGTCGGGCTTCCTGGAAAACATCTTTCATTTCCCGGTCCAACGAATCGCTGCGGATGGTTTTCACCACGATTTGGCTTCCCGAATGCCGATTGCGGCAGAGGAATGCAGTCCCGAATCCTCCCGCCCCCAAAATCTTCTCCGGCTCATACTTGAGGACAGGAAACGGAGCAAAACGGCCGGGATGGAGTTCCACTGCTTTCTTCAAGGCAACCAATGCGGCATCGTAATCACCCTTTTCCAGAGCCGTGCCGAACAAGTTGTAGTGGGCCTCTGCTTGGTCGGCTTTATCCTTGGCCAGTTGGGCGGCTTCCAGGAAATCCTGTTGCGCCGAATCAAAGGAACCCGCAGCGACCTGTAATTTTCCGATGGCATTCAATAAGGAGGGAACTTCTTTTCGCTGCTCTTCCGGCAACGCCCGGTAGCGGGAAACCAATTGTTTGACCAGTTGCCGTTCCGCTTCATTGCTGATGGAGAGACTATCTTTCGGCCGCAATTCGCGGTGCATGAGATCCATCCGCCGGGCAAGATTCATCACCTCTTTCTGGATGTCAACTACCACCCCATGCGTTTCCACCACCACGGCCTGAACCGATTCCAACATGGATTGCACTTCCCCGTGATTGTTGACAAGCACTTCGTGCAATCCGGCAAAGGCTTGCTCCTGGGTGGTCTTCATCATTTCAAACTTGGCCCAGGACAATCCCTGGTAGAGTTTTTGGTCATTCTCAATCTCACGGCGGAAGAAAAATCGCACCGATATGACCAGTAATGGGGTGTCGCCCGTTCCCGAAGCCCGCAGATTAATCAGGTGGGCCAAGGCCGGATAATAGGCACTTTGGATGATTTCACACATGCCCTGAATGGACTTCCACTCGGCATCCAA
>CAZPPD010000933.1:0-2571 GCA_964588185.1 uncultured Alcaligenaceae bacterium
GCGTGGTTGGCAGCTTCCACCAAATCCCAGCAGTTTTGCTCGTGATCCGGGCTTATGCCCAGGATCTCCTGAATGATTTCGTCCTTCAGCATCTCCGTCAAACCATCGGAACAAAGCAACAGCCGATCCTTTGGCTCTACTTGCAATGGACGAAATCCGGGCTTTACGGGATTGGCCATTCCCAAGAATTGCGTGGGACCGCCATTGGTTGACGATTCCTTCGCTTGTTCGCGAGTAATTGTCCCTTGGTCTACCAAGGACTCTATGACTGAATGATCGCGGGTAAGTTGTTCGAGTTTTCCCCGACGATAAGAGTAAATCCGGCTGTCCCCGATATGGCAAAGGACAACCGAATCTTCTTTTACGATTGCCATCACCAAAGTAGCACCCAAGCCAAGATCGCCAACCTTTTCCATTTCTGCTCGAACCTGCTTGTTGATCTCATTCAGACCGGCAGCCCAATTCTGCTCCAGGTCTTCATCCTGAAGATTTCGACTCGCCATTAATTCTTGGATGAAACCGGGGAGCAACTTAACAACTGCTTCGGGAGCTACCTCATTGGCCATGCCATCGGTTACTGCGAACAAACCGGCGTCGGGGACAGCCAACCAGCGGTCTTCATTTACATTATGGAGCTTGCCGGCATCACTAATGCAGTGGTATCGAAATGTTTTACTCATCTAATGAGCTCGGTATTTCAGCAATACGAAAGTTGCGAAAACTCAAGTCGGTGGTTGGATCATGGCCTTGGATGCTGATCGCTCCGGGATTCAGACAACACCCTCGGCGGGCATTGTCATTCAACGGGCGGTGATCCGTCCAGTCAGTGACCTGAATGCCGTTAACCCAGGTTGCAAAATGATTCCCCTGAGCCACTATTGTCATGGTAAACCATTCCTTGTCCTGCGAAACCCCTTTTCGAGCAGGTATGCGGCGATAAATCCCGCCGGTGCCAAAATCAACCGCCGTCGACTCGATTTTGTTTTGGGGGTTGTATTTATCCAAAATATAAGTGCGTTTTTGACCCGGTGTAAACTGATTGCGAATCTGCGCCTCGTATCCTTGTTGATACTGGTTGGGAATGCAGCGGAAAAAGATGCCACTGTTCAGATGCTTGCCGTTACTAATGCAATCGAGTTGCAGGACAAAATCTCGAAACATCTCCGTTGTTTGAATATCGCCGCGGCCATTTTTTACGTTGAGATACCCATCCTTGGTTACCGTATATTTGGATTTATAACCCGGCAGCACTTTCCAACCGGAAAGATCTTTGCCATTGAAGATGGACTTGGTGTCCAGCGGTTTCAGCTTCATATCCTTTAGGTGAACTTTGGAACCGGCAGGAACCTGGATTTTAAATGTAATGGATTCATCGCTATCTAGGGTTTCTGATTCAGTGCCAATAGATTTGTTCGAATCAATTTCAAACACCCACCCATAATCTCGTTTTCCCTTGGTTTTGCCCAGCCGAACCACATATTTTCGTTCCCGCCAATCGTTGGATTTAAAAGGTAAGGTATTGTGCTTTTCTTTTTTTCCGGCTTCCAATTTGAATTTGGCTAGCGGAGCGGGGCCTTTCGCCTGAAATACCAATTCAAAACCATAGAACCGGGTGGTAAACTCAGCCGTCGTTGCTTTCTTTCCCCCCAATATCAGTGCACCATCTTTCACTTCGGCATTTCCGTCAATTTTCCAGCCGAATGTTGTCTCCCCGTCAAATAACAGAATCCAGCCATCGGAGATTTCTTTTTGGGTCAGAATCTCCCCTTGGGAAGGGCTTGCAACAAAGCCAAAGACCAACAACGCAGGTAAGATAAAACGCATGGAATAAACTCCTTGGGACGAAGAAAACAATGTGCTGATGATTGGTATCTTGACAAGAAAAACCAGACAGGCAAGGGAAATGTAGGGAAGCGTGAGAGATTTGGGAATGATAACAGCCGCCGTTTCCAAGCGGCGGCTGCGATTTTATGGAATCTTTTCTAGTGCCGATTTCCAGCCCGGCGATGAACAGATGGGTCCACATTGTAAAGAATGAAATTCACCGACCCGTCACAGTAAAGCATGTTCAAACCCTCATCATGGGCGCTGCCGAATAGCCGGGAACTGGAAAACCCGGCTTCGTCGCGCAATGGCGGAGAATTGGTGCTGCGGCAAATGTCGTTATTAAATCCGGAGAATTGGTGTTCATTATCGGCGGCATCTTGGCCGTTAAAGTAATGATCCACATTCAAATAACGCTCCCCCAACTTGTAGGTGTTGCTGAGGCCATTTTCGATTTCATCTGCCCGAATTTCACTTCGTTCAAAGAAAACTCCATTCAGATTGCTGGTATCGTGCCATCCCGACCAATTGTCGTTGAGTCCTGTGGCTAAATCCGGAGGGCCTCCAAAGTATTGATTGGTATTTTGCGATCCCGAATTCGCCGCGTAATCACTGCGGGCAACAAGCGGAACCACGTTGGTGGTGTTGCGGTAATGAATATTCCAGGAATTCGGATAGGGGCCGCCATCCCGGCGAGAGGGACAATTCAGGATCGGCAGAGGAGTAGCAATTACCTTAGCCAGCGCT
>CAZPPD010000934.1:0-2569 GCA_964588185.1 uncultured Alcaligenaceae bacterium
GGCCCAAGCAGTTGCCCGCATGCCTCCGAAGAATACATAAGTGAGCACTACTACGCAAATAACCAGGGAACCAACCCAAGGGGGAACTCCGTAGTCATATTGCGCAAGGATTTCCCATCCCGCAAAAGCACCTCGGCTCACCCCTTTAATCACCGCCCCGGCTGCCAGCACCCCGATCAACAGATAGGGAACCACCAACCCGACCAAGATGGGGAAAAGCACCAGACAAATACTGTCATTGGCCAAGCGGTCGCGGAAAAATTGAATTTGCGTGGTGTAACCATGGCGGCGGCCAAAGGACCAAAGTTTTACTCCCAACAAAAAGAAGCACAAGGAGTGAACGATCCCACTGGAGGATGCCAATAATCCATACACGCCGATTCCCTGGCGATAGGCTTCCCCGGTCGATCCCACCAGGGCAAAGGCGGTCATGGTGGTTCCAAACAGAGACATCAGCAACAAGAAGGAGCCAATGGAGTGACTGGCCAACATGTAATCGGTGCCGGTTCCACGAAAGAATCGGTTGGCGAAGAATCCCAACAGCAGCAAGAACGCCAAATAGCCAACGATGATCAACAACGGAACCACATTAACCTCCCATTGCTTGCTTATTCATTAGATGCCGTTTGATCCGGATAATCCGATTCGAGATTTTGCGGCCAACAATATTGGATAGCTAAAAACCAAAGGGTCGCTGCAGCCAAAGAAATTACCACTTGGTGGACCAGAATTACCGGCGCAAATCCTAAGACCAAGAAGTTATTCTGCCAAAACCAAAAATCGTTGCGAAGAAGAACCAGCAAGACCATCAAGCCCCAAATCCAGTATTTCATGGCAATTTCTCTCGAAGAAAAGCAATTCTTATTTGCCGGTTAGGTTAGTTAAATGGGATCTTTCGACCAGTACTGGGAAGGTGCCCATCGATTGGAAACTTTCTCGAACGAAGATACAATACATTTCAAATCCGACTTTCAGGTTGGTAGCTGGATTTGCCAAAATTCAGCGGGAAAGTGAGAATCCCGGCGATTCACTGCTAGCAGGATTTGCCAGAAATTATCCTTCTGAAACTCCCCGCATCCAGCTTCCGAAAAATAACCTCTTCCCTCCTTTATCCGGGAGTGAGATGACAATATCGTTAACGTGTACCTGTTCTGCTCGCCTGGAAGTAGACGAGAAATTTACCGGCCAGACCATCACTTGTCCGGATTGCCAAAGCCCTATCCATGTCCCCAAAGGTGACGATACCGAACCGGTGCGGACCAGCAGCCTGGCACTGGCTAGCGTAGGGTTGGCCTTGGTGGGTGCGTTTACCGTTTTTGGCACTTTATTGGCAATTTTTCTAGGGGTAGCCGCTTGGTTGATTATCCGCCAGAATCCCGATCGCTTGGCGGGAAAAAGTTATGCTCTTACCGGAATAGTTTTGGGGTCCTTGTTCACCATCATCAGCCTGTTTGCTTTTTCTTCTGCCGAACTTTTCGGCTTGGATACCATTTTTCGGCAACAACAATGGGCAGGAATGCTGGACTATGAAGGAGATCTCACCATCGAACGGCCGACCGAAGGATTTCGTATCACTCGGCCTTCTCAAGAATGGGGTGTTCTGCGGAATCCCCCCAAGAATCCATTTGAAGTTGAATTGCAAGACTTTATGATGGTGAACCCGGATAAGGCTGCGCACGTATTTTGTTTGCCGATTGAAGTGGAAGGAAATCCCACCCTAGATGAATGTGAAACCAGAGGATTAAGGGTCTTCAAGTCATTAGAGCTGCGGAATTCCAATTTAATTCGGTCCAAATTCCCAACAGTCCACTTGCAAAACAAACGCAATCGCCGCCAGGTTATCAAGGGCAACCAGGCATTTATCGAGGTGACCATCGACAAAGTTTATCGAGGCCAAGAAAAGACCTTCCTCTTCCGAGTGATCAAAAAGCAAAATAGCCTCCGTGGAGACGATCTTATTTATGTGGTTGCCGGCGGTACCGCCAAAGCTCGTTTCCGTGAGTTAAAAGGTGAAATAAAAGGTATTCTCGACAGCTTTCAATTCGTGGACCGGCTTCCATAGTTCCAAGAAAATATTAAATCCCCATGACCTTCCACCAATATGTTTTCTGTTACAATCACCCCGGAATGCCGGGGGTTGGCATTTGTATGCGCTGCCATCGGGTAGTCTGTTCCACTTGCACAACCCGCTTGGATGGGATCAATCATTGTCCCCGCTGTATGGAGGCATTGGCTTCTCGACCAGTAGCAATCGATATCGTTCCGCTGGCAAATCGAATTATCCTCCTCACCTTGGTTTGCCTGGGATTGTTTGTATTGCTTTGGTTTGCTCAGGGGGCACTCGTCAGGGTCGTTTCATGAACACACCGGAAATTCAAGTCCGCCCCAGGACACTGGGTGAACTCCTGGACGATGCTTGGCACCTCTACCTTGCCAACGTGACTCCTTTGTTGATGATTACCGGCTTATTGTTTGTCCCTTGTGTGGCCCTGTTCCTTCTGATTTTGGTTTTACCTCCACAAAGTATGTGGGCCTGGATATTGGTTCCCACGGCTGCTCTTCTTTTTCC
>CAZPPD010000935.1:0-2564 GCA_964588185.1 uncultured Alcaligenaceae bacterium
CAGCTCATCGAGTTCCTTTTGGTCCGTGGGATTCAGCTGTCGGCGGAAGTGGCCGATAACTATCACGCCAACTATCAAGATAGCCACCAAGCCAAGAACCACCAGCCAAATACCCAGAGACCCATTTAAGTTTAGGTCAAAAAAGAAACCAAGTTTGCCTGAAAATGTCATCTCGCTGCCACATAGGGCAAGTAGAACTCCTCTTGAAATGGCGGATTCACTCCGGAATCCGATTGCTGAGTTGTTCGTTCGCCTCTGTATTATAACGGGCGACAACCCCTGAATTGAGTTCTTCTTTCCCGGAATTAGAATTCTGTTGAAAAGGACCCCATTAAAAGTTGCATAACCTTTTCACCTCTTCTGTCTCCAATATTTTTTCCTCCTTTGCAGGAATCCTAATTTACCCACAGCCCGTAATGTTGCCAATACAATCGGTACTTCTAAGAGTAATAATAGCAAGATGTTTCTTCAAACAGGGCTCAGCAATGACGCGACTTTTTGTTATCCTGGCTTGCCTAAACACCGCTGCCTTGGTGACCACCATAGGTTATGGGATCTACTCGAAATTTTTTGATCATTCCGTTTATTTGACGCACTTCACACTTGGTTTGTTCTCCGCCATCGGAACTTAGTAGGTTCACAGCATTATAATCACAAATTACCTGGGGACCGGGCGTTGGGTCAAGGAGGTGGGCTAGGTTTACCAACTCCCGGATGAGAACCTGCCTAAATTGACCCGGGAACTCAAACGGACCTCTTTTCCCCCCGCCTTGTTTGCCATGCTGATAGTCATTGCCACTGGAGCGGCAGGTGCGGGGCAACAATTACAGGAATGGCCCTGGGAGTTTCATGCGATACTGGCAGCTTGCACAATGGTGATCAATTTGTGGGCTTATTGGATTGAATATCGCTGTGTACAGATGAACGCCAAGGTGATAAGCGATGTTCTCGATGAGGTAGACCGCATTCGCGCCGAGCGAGGGTTGTCCACAAATGCGGAAGCCTTGGAAAGTCAGCGGCAGTCCTAGCTACCATTTCGGCACCTCAATCCGGCCGCTAATGCTTTTCCTTTGCCCCGGGGATTGCCAAATGTCATATAACTGTTGCGGCTTGGCAGACTGTTTGGGAAGTTTCTTCAATGAACGTACCTGATCAGTTCCCAATCTACTGGATTGCTGGTGGGGAGGGTAATGCTCGAACCATAGCTGATGAGTAAGGGCACTCAAGAAATGAACAACGAGCGAGGAAGCAGCTTCTCCCCCGCTCGCAGATATTTCAGTTAATCCAACACCTTAATGCGGATGTTTTTGAAGTATAACTCCGTGCCTTCAGATTGAAATCCAAAGGGCCCCTCGGTCAGATCCCCTTTTCCAGTGCTGACTTGAATCCCGTTGATTTTACTGGTCAACATGCCATCTCGGGAAATCACTTCGGTGGTGTGCCATTCGCCCGGGCCTTTGATGGCTTTTTTCTGAGCTTCTCGATCGATAGAGAACTTTCCTCTTGCGCCGCCAATCGCAAAAATTCGCCCGTGGTCTCGCAACATTCCCTGGACTTCCACCGATTTCGGCCAAACTCTATGTTTACCTTGAATGTGAACCAACAAGCCGCTGTTGCCGGGTTTGGAGAATTTCCAATCAAAGCGGAGGATATAATTCTTGAAGCTGTTGTCCGTGTAGAAATAACCGGCAGGACGGCCTTTCACTACGATCATGCCCTCTTTCACGGAAAAGGGATTTTCCCCTTTGCCGCGGGTTTCCACTTTCCAACCATCCAGATTTTTTCCATTAAATAGGGGTTTGAAACCCTTCTCGTCTTGGGCAATCGCCCGCGTTCCAACCAAAAGGAAACAGGCGGCCACTAAGGCCATAGGAAGGAGATTTCGGAAGATCATTTAAGGTGCTCCTCTAAGTAGGTGGGATTTGTGATGGCTGCCGACACAGGCAACTCATTACAGCGAACCTGATTCTATCGGAGGATTTTTTGAGATCAATTTCTTTTTATTTATCTTCTTGCTACGCCAAAGCGGCTTGGGAATCCCATTCCCCGGCAAAAAATTTGATTCCTAAGATTTCGCAACTACCAATCTTTAAAAGCCTAAACGTTAGGCGATCTTGTAAATCAGCTAGAGGAGCTTATATGAAACGCATTTCTGTTTCCGCATTTCTTCTTTCAGTTTGTTGTTTAACCACTTTTTTCTTATTGCCGGCACGAGCACAACAAAAAAACATCGTCGAAACTGCAGTGGCGGCGGGTTCTTTTAAAACTTTGGCAACGGCTTTGGGGAAAGCCGGATTGGTAGAAGCATTACAAGGCAAAGGTCCCTTTACCGTGTTTGCCCCCACGGACGAAGCTTTTAACAGGCTGCCCAAGGGTACGGTTGCGGAGCTTATCAAACCGGAAAACAAGCAACTTCTGGTCAGCATTTTAACTTACCACGTTGCTCCGGGAAAACTGCCCGCACATACTTTGGTAAAGCGGTCAAATCTCGCAACCTTAAAAGGTCAACTAGTTGATTTGAATGTCCGTGGAAAAACCTTGAACGTTAATAACGCCCGGGTAGT
>CAZPPD010000936.1:0-2562 GCA_964588185.1 uncultured Alcaligenaceae bacterium
TGATGAATCCCAGCGTGGCAACCACCAGCAAGATGCAATAAATCACCCGGTAGGGAGTTACCCAACTCATCCCAAAGAGATAGACGATTCCTTGCTCCCCGTAGTAGCTCCAGGAGATTGCCGTGGACAATGCGAACAACCATACCGCCATAGGGATCATCCAACTTCCCAACCCGGGGGTTACCCGATCAAAAGCGTGACTGGTAAGCGTGGCACTTGGATAATCGATGAACAGGTAATAGTGGCCGTCTTTTTTGTCCAGTTCCGGTTTGGAAAGGAAGGTGGATTCCTTCCACTGGATCACAAATTGGGAAGGCTTGTTTTCTCCGTCCTTCTCAATTACATTGCCCTCTAACTTGTGGAACCCCTGTCCGGTGTCGGTATTGGTATTGGCAACAACCAAGGTAAATACAACGGTGTTTGGCGTCCACTCGCCGTCATTCCAGTCGTATTTCTGCCGCTTTGGAATTTTCATTTCCGGCAGGTCAACCTTCCAAACCTGCTCCCCGGAATCCGGATCGGTTTCCTGTTGGATACTGTTTTCAAATGTCTGAGCGAAATCATCCGGCAAATAAGCATCGGGGATATTTTCCCGGTCCCAAGCTCCGCTCGAAAGGATTATCAGCGACGTAATGGTACATACAATCAAAGTGTCAATGAAGGGTCCAATGCCGGCGACGATTCCCTCGCGAATCGGCTCATCCGTTTTCGCAGCGGAGTGAGCAATCGGGGCCGACCCTTGGCCGGCTTCATTGGAAAAGAAGGCTCGTTTCATTCCCCACGAAAACGCATATCCAAAGGTCCCGCCAATAAATGCTCCCCGTGCCTCGGTGCCACCAAAGGCGGACTGAAAGATTAAGGAGAAGACATCCGGAATTCGGTCGATCCGCATCGACAGCGTGTAAAGTCCGGCGATCAAATAAATCACACACATAAACGGCACCAGAAAGCCGGCCACCCGCCCAATGGATTTGATGCCGCCGATGATCACCAGCCCGCACAAAAGACTGAGGATCAAGCCGCTTAGAAAGCGGGGGACTTCAAAGCTGCGGTGGGTAACGTCGGCAACATTCCACGCCTGAAACATATTGCCGCCGGTAACGGTGGAAATCAGCAACGTGATGCAAAAGATAACGCCAATGACTTTCCCCAAACCTTTCAGGCTCGGATTCAGCTTGGGCAAGCCGCGATCCGCCACCCACATCGCTCCCCCATGCGGATTGTCCGGATCATCGGTGTTGCGGTAAAGCATGGCAAGACTTACCTCGACCATCTTGAGGGCCATGCCGATGATGCCGACGATCCACATCCAGAAAACAGCCCCCGGTCCCCCCACAGCAATCGCACCGGCCACCCCGCCGATGTTGCCGATCCCGACGGTTGCCGATAATGCTGCCGACAAAGCTTGGAAGTGATTGATGGCCCCGGGATCTTTGGGGTTGTCATACTTTCCGGAGACCACCGCGACCCCGTGGGTCATGGCGATATACTGGCCGAAGCAGGTCCAAATGGTGAAGAGTACCCCCACCGCCAGAATGAAATACAGGACGTATTCATGCCAAAGGTAGATGCCGATGAGTTCTGTGATTGCTGAGGATTCCTGGATGGTCTTTCCAAGAAGGTCCATCAGAAATTGGCCGAATTGATCCATATCGATTCTCTGGGGAATGGTTGATTGGGCCAAGGGGAAAGGTTGTTTGGCTATAGCATATCAATTTGCTGGAAAAGGAGGAGGCAATCTCTCCCAAAGAAACGAAGCCGCATGAAGCACAAATAGGTAAAAGAAGGGGATCCCACTGAATTTTCCCAGGGCGCGCCGCCTTCGCGGCGACCTGGGAAAATGAACTTTGTTGGATAACGGCTTTGCCGTAAATCCCAACTTTCTTTGTGACCAAGCCCTAGATTCTCTGAGTACTTAACTTTCAAGCAAAAACGGAGAAGCTTCAGAATGGTAGGCAAGCAGGGCACCTATAGTATCTAAAGATTCCCAAAATCCAGTGGGACACCCAAAAGGAACCCTTTGAAACAAACTGGGGGTGACTTGCAAAGGCAAGTGTTTACAATGACGAAAATTTAACACGCCGGTTTTTTGTTGGATGGGAAAAAAGGAGCATCACGTGAAGCGTGAGCATTGGGGAACGCGAATTGGTGTGATTTTGGCCGTGGCCGGTTCGGCAGTTGGTTTGGGAAATTTCTTACGCTTCCCCGGTCAAGCCGCTCAATATGGCGGCGGGGCATTTATGTTGCCCTATTTCATTTCCCTCCTCATCCTTGGTATTCCTTTGTGTTGGGCCGAATGGACCATGGGCCGTTACGGGGGAACAAAAGGATTTAACTCAGCTCCGGGCGTTTTCAGTGTGATCTGGAGAAATCCTCTGGCCAAACATGTCGGCGGTGTTGCACTCCTCATCCCGCTTATCATCTACATGTACTATGTGTTGATTGAAGCCTGGTGTTTGAGTTACGCCTGCAGTTATTTATTTGGAGAACTGGGAGATACCGAAAAGATGAATTCCAGCTCCAACTTCGTTGCCTTCCTGAGTAAATTAGTTGGTCTCGATG
>CAZPPD010000937.1:0-2560 GCA_964588185.1 uncultured Alcaligenaceae bacterium
CATCGGGAAGAAGTTCCGTTGTCTGCGTACCGCCGATTACTTTTCGTCCCCGGCCCATGACGGTGACCTTATGGCTTTCCGGCGGCTCTGGAGATAACAAGCTTTCCTTGGCTTCCCGGCAAGCTTGAGTCAACATGCCATACTGGACCGCGTCCAGTTTTCCTGCTCCGGGAAGCTTGGTTTCGACGAACTTGGCCAAGGTCAGGTCCATATTGTCCCCGCCAAGCAAGAGGTGATCTCCTACGGCTTCGCGGAGAAAGGTGAGTTCCCCTTGATGTTCGCCGGCCAGGATTAAACTGAAATCTGTGGTCCCGCCGCCGACATCCACCACCAGGCAAAACCATCCCGGCTGCAATTGGGCCGCCTCTTGAATGGAATGAGTTGCCAGCCAACAATAGAAGGCGGCTTGGGGTTCTTCCAGTAAGACAACATTCTCCAGGCCGGCTTTCTTGGCCGCATCCATCGTCAGATTTCGAGCCACATCATCAAAAGAAGCCGGCACCGTAAGAACAATCTGCTGCTTTTCCATCCGGTGGGATTCTTTTCCTGAAGCCATCTGGTAGTTCCAACTTGCCACCAGATGCTGCAAGTATCGTTGGGAGGCTTCCACCGGAGAGATACGGGTTACTTCCGGCGGTGCGGTCCAAGGTAAGAGCGGAGCGGACCGGTCCACGCCATCATGGCAAAGCCAGGACTTCGCCGAAGTCACCAAACGCCCGGGAATACGCGATCCATGATTACGCCCGAACTCACCCACCGCATAGGGAATCTCCGGATCCCACGGCAATGCTACTGATCCGGGGGGCAGATCATGTTCACCGGGGAGATACAGGAATGAGGGCAACAATTGCCGAGTTCCCATCTCACCGCGTGCAACTAACTGGGGAATGGCAAACGGTTCGATCTTGGGTTTCTTGGGATTTCCGGAAGTCCTGAGTTTTTCCAGATCGATATAACTGACGGCTATGTTGGTAGTACCCAAGTCGATGCCGATTAAAAATCGCGTCATTCGGTAAACCCTGCTTTTTCTAATTGTTCTGAATACCTAATATTTTATAGACTCAGGGATGAATACAAGGAAATGGAAGCTATGTGGGCAGAGTGTTCCACTGAACTTTGGGATCTTCAGATTTTTTGGGTGCCCTGCTCGCCCCGCCATTCTGAATCTTCTGCGTTTTTCCTGAAAGCTAAGGACTTTGAGAATCTGGGCGAGCATGCTTCAGACCAATAGGCGAATTACAATCCCAAAATTCAATGGGACACCCTGTGGGGCAAAGTCATCCTTACTATTTTGATAATCCGTTTATAATGATATTTTAGGATTTCCAAAAGCTAGGTTTTCGTTCTGGAGAAATTGATGTCGGCTCGGGTCGTGTTAGCAATGAGTGGTGGCGTAGATAGTTCGGTGGCTGCATACCTCCTCAAAGAACAAGGGTATGAAGTCATCGGTCTATTCATGCGCACCGGTGTGCACGGTCCCGAAGAGGACATCGAATCCCGCAAAAAAGGTTGCTGCAGTGCCTTGGATGCCGGCGATGCCCGCCGGGTCGCAGATCGCTTGGACATCCCGTTTTACGCTTTGGACTTTGAAAGCGACTTTAATCGCATCATGGATTATTTCGCCGACGAATATCTCTCCGGGCGAACGCCGAATCCTTGTGTTGTTTGCAACAACTGGCTGAAGTTTGGCAAGCTGTGGTCTTACGGGAAACAGCTCCAAGCGGACTTTGTAGCGACCGGGCATTACGCTCGCGTGGTAAAGGTTAATGGCGAACTCCAACTCTTTCGGGGATTGGATGAAGATAAGGATCAATCTTACGTTCTGGCCGGCCTTCGCCGCAGTTTGCTGCCGCACCTAATGTTTCCAATCGGCGACTTCAAGAAGGATGAGGTCCGGGAAATTGCTCGTACCGCAAACTTGGGTCTCTCGGAGAAACCGGACAGCGTGGAAATTTGCTTTGTCCCGGATAACGACCACGCCAACTTTATCCGCCGCCGCCGGCCGGAAGACATTACCCCGGGCAATATTGTGGACACTTCCGGCCAAGTGCTGGCGACTCATCAGGGCATCGAAAAATACACCGTTGGCCAGCGAAAGGGTCTTGGCTTTGGTGGCGGCAGCCGCAGGTATGTCCTGGAACTTGTCCCGGCTACCAATGAGGTCATTGTGGGAGACAAGGAAGAATTATTGGCCGATGGATTAGTAGCAACGCAAATGAATTGGCTGGCGGACCCACCGGTTGAAGTACCCCTTTCGTGTCAGGCAAAGATCCGCTATCGCCATGATCCCGCGGATGCCCGGGCAATCGTCACCGATAAGGATCAAGCTCGCATCGAGTTTTCCGAACCCCAAAGTGCAATCACCCCCGGACAAGCAGTAGTTCTCTACGAAGGAAACCGGGTGTTAGGCGGCGGCTGGATTCACGAGGCGATCTAATTGCAATTCACCTATTCCTTGCGGTTCATTGATCCTTTTGCAAGACAAAGTAAAATAATCACTATCCAGGGGCCGTAGCTCAATTGGGAGAGCGCAGCGTTCGCAATGCTGAGGTTGAGGGTT
>CAZPPD010000938.1:0-2552 GCA_964588185.1 uncultured Alcaligenaceae bacterium
TGCTGGATTCAGCAGAATTCACCCGCGTGGAGGTGCCCAGCCGGGTCCTTTTCCTCGGCAAGAATCACGCCGGGTAATTCCTTCATTGTGTTCCCCCCAAATAATTCCGTATTTGGATTCCGGACTTGTCGCCGCTAATATTCACCTGACGCACTTTTTGTACTACTTCGTTTAGAACCTTCTGTGGAGATTGACCATCCTCCACTAAGGTGACAAAGGCCAAAGCGATCAAGGTGGAGTAGCAGGTTAAAGTAGCAGGCCAGGATTTCGAATAAAACTTTAACGCACTGCCGGCATACTTGTTCAGCTTCAGGGTGATTCCCATGAAATCCACCGAATACAGTTCGTCCAGAATCAAGTGAGAAAGAAAGCCGAACATGACTCCGACCGAGAGGTAAATGCGGATGCGTTCATTGGAACTTCCATACATCAAATAAATCGCCAATCCGGCAATAAACATGGCGGGGATGCTGTGAAACATGCCGCGATGAACGGTCAGCTTTTTAAATAAGCCGGACAAACAATAGCGAACAAAAAGGTAAACACCGCCCATCACGGCCAGCGACTGTTCCATGGTGAACGCACCGGAAACAAAAACCCGCCGGGCCAGGATTAAGGCCGATACGGTTGCCGCCAAGCCGAAAAGCTCGCGAATTGGAATGCCGCTATCGCTGTCCAAATCGGGAAGAACGCCTCCAATGGCGGTTAGTCCCGCACCCACCAGCACCGTTCCCCAATCAAAATCCCAGTACCAAATTGCCAGGGAACCGTAAGCGGCTCCCACAAGAGTTGAGCAGGTAAGATGGACCTGATAACTGGCCACAGAATCCCTCCTTGGATTTTGAGGATTTACTTCCAGGTTAGGTTCTTACAAACTTCCAGCAAATTTCGGTAACCTTTGGTTTGTTTCCGGTGACAGGTTCCGGTTTTTACCCAGGGCATTGGTTCATGCTGGTTGTTTCGTGCATTTTATACTCTGTAATCTCATGATCTCTGGGGTTTATTTGGAGCGACCGCATTAGGCGGGATAAAACCCTTTGTTTTCTTTCGCCAGCTTGGTGATTAGATCCGTTGGTTGAAAGCGGGCTCCCAACGATGCATAAGATTTCATCTTTTCCGCTACCGCAGGTAATCCCATCGTGTCCGCCCAGCGTAATATTCCGCCGCGGAATGCCGGGAATCCAATTCCCAGGATCAGCCCCATGTCCACATCGGCAGGAGATCGGACAATTCCTTCGGATAACACCCGGCTTGCCTCGGTAAGCATGGGTAAAAACAAGCGATCAGTCAATTCCTCTTTGCTGAATTCCTTGCTGGAAGAAGCCCGGCACCGATCCAGAATTTCCCCGAATGCCGGGTCATCACCCCCTTTGCTGCCCTTGGCGTAGCTGTAAAAGCCAGCTCCGGTTTTCTTGCCCAGCCGTCCGGCTTGGACTAATTCTCCGAGAATCTTGTTGGAAGCGGTTCGGTCGGGGAAGGCTTTGGAAATTACCTTGCCGGCGTAAAAGGAGGTATCCAAACCAACCAGATCTTGCAGAGTAATCGGGCCCATGGGCATTCCAAACCCGGTTGCCACTTTGTCCAGCAACCGCGGGTCGGCCCCTTCTTCCAGGAGGATTAACGCTTCGTTGAGATAAGGGAAGAGGATGCGGTTGACCAGGAATCCGGGGCAATCCTTGACTACAATGGGCGTTTTACCGATCCGTTTTGCCAGAGCGACCAAGGTGGTTGTTGTTTCGTCGCTGGTTTTCTCTCCGCGAATGACTTCCACCAATTGCATTCGATCAACCGGGTTAAAGAAGTGCATGCCGGCAAAACGATCCGGGCTTTTTACTGCCTCGGCCATTCGAGTGATCGAAATGGTTGAAGTGTTGGAGGCAAGAATGGCGTCCGGTTTGAGGATGCTCTGTAACTCCTTAAACAGTTCCACTTTCGTTGGTTCATCCTCAACGATTGCTTCGATGACCACGTCTTTGTCGGCCAGCAACGAATAATCCGCTCCGCTGTTAAGTTTGCTAATAGCGCCAAGCACCTCTTCCTGGGTCATCCGGCCAATGGCGACGCGGGATTGCATCATCTTGGCGATGGCTTGGGCGCCTTTTGCCAGTGCCTCGGGGAATTTGTCAACCATGGCGGCCGGAACTCCTCGGCGGACGTGGGCTCCGGCAATTCCCGAGCCCATAATTCCGGCCCCGGCCACACCAACTTGATGGATTTCTTTAGGTTTCACGCCTGGGTCAGAAACACCGGTGTCCTTTTGCAATTGCTGCGTCATGAAAAAGACTGCAATCAGATTCTGGGAAATGGAGCTGCCAACCAGGGGAGCAAATGCCTTCATTTCCACTTTTAATCCCTCTTCCAGCGGCAAGTTGCACCCCTTGACAATCGCATCCAGGGCAGCCAAGGGAGCCGGATATTGCCCCTTGGTTTTAGCCATAATCGATCCTTGGGTGACGGCGTAGGTAAACGCCAACTGATCCTCACTAACGCCGAATGGCTGAGCCTGGGGTTTACGGATGTAATGCCATAAACGGGTTACAGGAGCCAAATGG
>CAZPPD010000939.1:0-2548 GCA_964588185.1 uncultured Alcaligenaceae bacterium
TGTCCTAATTCAAGGTAACGGAATCCGTAGAAGAGGCCGTGCAGGAGGTTGTGGCTATCTACCGCATTTACCACAGCATGCGGTATGTTGGTAAAGATTTGGTGTTGCGTTTGAAATCTCCCCCTTCCGAAAAGCAGATGAACAAGATCAACCGGGATTTCAAAGATATTCTGCAAAGCGGTAGATTTGAGCTCACCGAAGCGCATCCACATGAAGCCAACGAAGAGGACATCGCCACTTTACCACGCATGCGATTTCATTTTGATCGCCGGCGTTTGGGCCGGCTGCGCCAGTTGATCGATCTAATCAACCAAGTGGATTAAGGGTTTCCAAGCAATTCGGATTCGGGTTCTTAAGCTAAGATCCCATGAATCACATGGCCATGGACGTCGGTCAACCGCATATCTCTTCCGCCAAAGCGGAATGTCAGCCGGGTGTGATCCATTCCCAACAAGTGAAGCATGGTTGCATGCAAGTCATGAATCTCCGTGCGGTTTTCGATGGCATGGTAGCCATATTCATCGGTGGCACCGTAGATGGTTCCGCCTTTGATTCCGCCGCCGGCAAGCCAAATACTGAAGCCGAAGGGGTTATGATCCCGGCCGTTACTTCCTTGAGCCATCGGCGTGCGGCCGAATTCTCCAGCGAAGATTACCAGCGTTTCATCCAGTAGCCCTCGCGATTTGAGATCCTTCAAGAGTCCCGCGATCGGTTTGTCCACTGCCCGGGCATTGTCTGCATGTCCCCGTTGGAGGTTGCGGTGTTGATCCCAGCGGTCGTGGCCTACGGAGTGGCAAAGGACTTCGACAAAGCGAACTCCCCGTTCAACCAACCGCCGAGCGATCAGGCATTGGCTGCCGTAGCGTTGAGTGGCTCGATCGTTGAGGCCGTAGAGCTCTTGCGTAGCCTGGGTTTCATTGTTGATGCTCATGAGTTCCGGGACAGCAGTTTGCATCCGGAAAGCCAGTTCGTAATTGGAAATTGCCGATTCAATGGCCTCATGTTCCCCGGTTTGCTCCCGGCGGATTTGATCCAACTGCCGCATGAGTGCCATCTTGCCCTGCTGTAATTCCCGGCGGTTTTGAGGAGGGCGAAGATTTGGGACGGGGGGATTTCCTTGCCGGAAGATCGATCCCTGAAACGTTGCCGGTAGAAATCCACTGGTAAAACAATCCAGTCCTCCCGGCGGGGTCATGCCACTGTCGAGCACCACAAATCCCGGCAGATTTTGGTTCTCACTGCCGAGCCCATATGTAACCCAAGCTCCCATACTGGGCCGGCCTTGCTGGCCATGGCCGGAGTGCAGGAAGTAATTGCCGTTGGTGTGCTCGGAAAAATTGGAGACCATGGAGCGGACAATGGCCAGGTCATCCACACACGTCCGGACATGAGGGAAAAGATCGCTCATCGGGATACCGCTTTGCCCTCCCTGCCGAAATCGCCAAGGACATTTCAACACCGTGCCGACATTGTTGAACTGAGTCGGTTCGACGCGCATGCGAATTGGTTGGCCGTGTTCCCGATCGAGGCGCGGTTTGGGGTCAAAGGTGTCGACTTGGGATGGGCCGCCATCCATGTACAGGAAAATGACATTTTTTGCCTTGGCTGGAAAGTGCGGCCGGCGGTGTAACAAAGGGTTTTCGTCCGTAGCGGACGGGATTGCGTTCTCTGCCATCAGTGCACTCAAGGCAACCGCGCCGAAACCATTGGCACATTGCTGTAACATTTGCCGGCGAGTAATAGGCAGTCGAAAACGGCGACAGTGCATATATCCGTTCCTCAGAATTTTCTGTGGGATTAGTTGAGGTAAATAAATTCTTTCAGGTTCACAATGACATGAGCCAAGTCATGCCACACTCTTCGGGGATCATTGTCGTTTCCGTAGCGTTTTTGTTGGTCCCGCAGGAAAGTTTGCATTTGCTCCAGTTCTCGCTCCGAAGGATGGCGGCCAAGAGCGGTCTGAAACATCAGGTCAATCTTCTTCTCGGTAGCCATTTGGCTTTCGGCAATTTTCTCCGACCAGACCTGGGTCTGTTGTAGAACGAAAGGATCATTCATCATGGCCAAAGCTTGGGCGGGAACATTGGACCGATTACGGCGTCCCATTGTGGAGAAAGGGACCGGGTAATCAAAAACCAGGAAAAACGGCGTCAGAAAATTGCGGCGAACGTTAATGTAAATACTCCGCCGTCCTTTGCCGTCGAGGGGCCCGGAACCGGGTGGACGGCCGCGACCACTCATGAACGGGGTTAGATGGGGCATTACTCCCGGACCATATAAGGTTTTGTCCAAGCGGCCGGAAATTGCCAGCAAAGAGTCGCGAATGATTTCCCCCTCCAACCTCCGAACGGGCATACGATGGAGGAGTTTGTTGGTCGGGTCGATGTCCTTGGCCATTTTCTGGGGCCGGCTGGACATCTGATAGGTCCGGGAAAGGATCATTAACTTGTGCATTTCCTGGATAGACCACTTGCGGCGAATAAATTCGTCTTCGAGCCAATCGAGCAGTTCCGGGTGCGAAGGTACCTCACCCAGCACTCCAAAATTA
>CAZPPD010000940.1:0-2544 GCA_964588185.1 uncultured Alcaligenaceae bacterium
GCCGGTCGCCTTGGAAGCCAGCGCACTAGAGCGGCTGACACGGGGATTCATTTCAATGACTACCATTTCGCCATTTTCGGGATTAACCGCAAATTGGATGTTGCTGCCTCCGGTTTCGACTCCTATAGCGCGGATGACCTTTAGGGCAGCATCCCGCATGGCTTGGTATTCTTTATCGCTCAAAGTTTGAGCCGGGGCGACGGTAATGGAATCTCCGGTATGAACGCCCATGGGGTCGACGTTTTCGATGGAGCAGATAATGACCACGTTGTCGGCCCGGTCCCGCATGACCTCCAATTCGTATTCTTTCCAGCCAATGACGGATTCTTCGATCAACACTTCGTGAACAGGGCTCAGTTCCAAGCCGCGAGTGACCAGGTCAATGAATTCATCCTTGTTGTAGGCGATTCCGCCGCCGGATCCCCCTAAGGTAAAGCTGGGTCGAATGACACAGGGCAGGCCTACCTCCTCGCGGATTTCCTGAGCCCGGGTCAAAGTCCGCGCAGTACCACTGCGGGGAACAGCCAAACCGATTTGGATCATGGTTTGCCGAAATTGTTCCCGATCTTCTGCGCGGTCAATAACCTCAGCTCGCGCCCCAATCATTTCCACGCTATGTTCTTTGAGAATGCCCCTGCGATCCAGGTCCATGGCGGTATTCAGGCCCGTCTGCCCGCCCAAGGTCGGCAAAACGGCATCGGGTTTCTCGCGTTCAATTATCTTAGCAACCACATCCCAGGTGATCGGCTCGATATAAGTGCGATCGGCAGTTTCCGGGTCGGTCATGATCGTTGCAGGGTTCGAGTTTACGAGAACAACTTCGTAACCCTCCTCCCGAAGAGCTTTGCACGCTTGGGTTCCGCTGTAGTCAAATTCGCAGGCCTGGCCGATCACAATTGGCCCGGAGCCGATTATCAGAATCTTTTTCAGATCAGTTCGTTTTGGCATGGAAAGAAATCACTGGAGGTTTAAACAACACTATTCACTTCTAAGTATTCTAGAAACAGGATACAAAATTAAGAACAAAAGAAGAGGTTTTGAATTTTTCGGATGGAAGGAAGCCAAGGTTCGAAGATTCCCCAAAGGAGATTATCTTATGATTTGGGTGTTTGGATTGCGAATCCCGAGCTGAATTCCGGCGAATCCAACCACCAGATTGAGCGGCGAAAATCGGGCGGCTGAAATCTAGCGAATCCAACTACCAATATTTGCGATTATTTTTCCTGGTTACGATTTTTTCGATTCGGTTTACCTAAAGGAATTAAATCTTTCTCGGTCGCTTGTAAAACAAGTTGATCCTCAACCACCTTAAAGTGGAGATTTTCTTCCACATATTCCAGGACACCCAGGGCGAATTGGTCCGCCGGAGTCAGCTTCTTGGTAATTAAGGCTGCCGTGCGGGTTTGCTTGAAGACCTTGGCGATTGTAGTTTTGAAAGAGACGGCTGCTTCTTTGTCCGCGAGTTGCAAAGTAGCCTTCATTGAAAGGGATGGTCTACTTTTCACTGTTACCAAACCCCAGCGGAAATTTTGTATAAACAAAGAGGTGGGAAATCCCCCTAATTCCTTTGGCAGACTAGGAAAGATCTCTGAAACTGCTTTGCGGAAAGAGGGTGGAAAGGTCCAAAATACAAAAGCATCCGCATCTTTCCCCATGATTAATGTTTGACGAAGTTCCGGCAATTTTTGCGGAGTAAAATATTGCAAACGATTGACCGCATAGGCTGAACCAATAACCAAGGTTCCCTCAAGCTCCTTGAAATGAGCCTGGGGTACCACTTCTTTGATCAGCTTGATTTGTTGTTTTGCTTTTCCCGGCTTGGTCTGAGGAATAACGACGAATACGGGATGAAAAGGATTCTCCCACAAAGTCGTTACTGCATAAACCTTTTCCACGCCGCTTCCTCGCAATAGTCCAACCATCAATTGAAGTTTGATTTGATCTTCGGGGCTAAACTTGCCCACTCTTTTCATCACCTTATACAGAGGCTTTAGGTCGGCCTTTTTCAGGTTCAAGTGAAAGATCCCTACGGTTTGTTGGTCGAGGAAAGGGCTAAGAATCTCAAGATGACTTTTTGTCTTTGGTTCGGCGGCTCCGGTTCCACAAAGGAAAAGGAAAGTTCCTACTGCAAGAAGTTGTTTCATAATGGGTCTCCATGAGAAGCAGGAAAGAAGGAATTGTTATATCCGTGTTGCTCTCCGGTAGCTGGATTCGCAAGAATTTATTCACCTGCTTTATTCGAGTTAGCTAGCAACCAAGATACCACGAGAAAAACCATGAACCAAGATCTCGGATTTTCCACCCGGGCAATTCATGCCGGCCAAGATGCGGACCCTGCAACCGGAGCTACGGTAGTACCAATCTACGCCACCTCCACCTATACCCAAGAAGCCCCGGGAAAGCACAAAGGTTTCGAATATTCCCGGAGCGGAAATCCTACGCGAACAGCGTTGGAAACGTGCCTGGCTGCCCTGGAGGGTGGGGAAAGGGGATTAGCTTTCGCTTCCGGTTTGGCAGCAACCACGGCGGTTTTATCCGTTCTCC
>CAZPPD010000941.1:0-2543 GCA_964588185.1 uncultured Alcaligenaceae bacterium
GAACGCAAATCCTACCTGGATGCTATCCAAGATGCACTAGCGGGTGTTGAAGCTGCCCGGGTGGTTTTGGTGAAAGTAGTCCAGCGGATTGTTTGATGCCTTTATTGTTTAAGAGAATACTTCATGGATACCACGATTGCTTCTGCAGCCGAGGCCATCGAGCAGGGAAAAATTACTCCCATTGAATTACTGAACCAGTGCTTGGAAAAAATCGAGCAGCATGAAAAACAGGTCCAAGCCTGGGTTCTGGTGGATAAAGGCGGGGCCTTGGATCAAGCTCAGGCTCTCATGGAAGAATTGCAAAAAGGCAATTATCGTGGGCCACTTCACGGTATTCCCATTGGCATAAAAGATATTTTTGATGTTGCGGATTTGCCCACCGCAGCTGGTTTCCCACTATGGGCCAACAGCATCGCTCGGGCAGATTGTACCGCGGTCAAGAAATTACGCCAGGCAGGAGCCATTATTGTCGGGAAGACGGTCACCACCCAATTTGCCAGCTTTGATCCGCCGGTTACCCGCAATCCCTGGAATTTACAACGAACGCCGGGGGGATCGAGTAGCGGTTCGGCTGCGGCGGTTGCTTGTGGGATGTGTTTGGGTGCTTTGGGATCGCAAACCGGGGGCTCGATTACCCGGCCGGCAATTTTCTGCGGGGTCTCCGGATTGAAACCGGCCTATGACCGAGTCAGTTTGATTGGAGTGGTTCCGCTATCGCCAAGAATGGATCATGCCGGCCCAATCGCCCGAACTGTAAAGGATTTAGCCATTTTAATGCAAGCCATTGCGGACCCGAGTTTAGCCGATGACTATCATTGCGAGGAGGATTATGTCCACAAAGTGGATTCTCCACCTGCTGGCCTAAAAGTCGGAATCTTAGGTGGTCTCTTTCATCAAAAAGCACAGCCGGTGATGCAAAATTTGATGAAAGAAGTGGAAGCCAAAATGAAGGACGCCGACATTCCGTTTTTACAGTTGGCATTGCCGGCTTCCTTTTCGGAGATCCTCAAACATCATCGGATCATTATGGCCGTCGAAGCGGCAGCCGTTCACAAGGAACGACTCCAGCGTCACTCCGAAGATTTTTTGCCGAATATTCGGGGTTTGGTTGAGGAAGGCTTACAATGCCCGGCCCCGGATTTTCAAAAGGCCATCGACTTGGTTGGTGAAATTCAAAATGAGATTTCTGACCTAATGATTGGAGTCGATGTTCTTTTGACCCCGGCAACTTTGGGACCGGCTCCGGGTTTGGAAACCACGGGAGACCCGGCTTTTAATTCTCCCTGGAGTTATCTGGGATTGCCGACAGCCGCAATCCCGGCTGGATGGGACGATGAGGGTTTGCCCCTCGGTATCCAATTGATCGGCCAAGAATGGTATGAAGCGGAGTTGCTTCAAGCGGCAGCCTGGTTGGAAAAGATTGTGGAGTTTGACCGAAAAGATCCGCCGATTCAATAACCAAAAGAATTCCGTTTTGCCTGAACCTCCTATTGGAATTTCTTCGGAATGAAGAAGACGCTCGAAATTTTCTTCCGCTATCTCCCGGCCTTTGGATCACTCCGAAATTATTCACCGAAAGATTTCACCTCCGATTTGATCGCGGGGCTGACCGTGGCGTCCGTTGCAGTTCCCCAAGCCATGGCATATGCCCTCATCGCCGGAATTGATCCCCGCTACGGGTTGTACACTGCCATCGTGATGACGTTTGTTGCCGCCTTCTTCGACTCCTCCCGGCAACTCATCAACGGCCCGACAAATGCCATCTCGATTGCGGTCCTCAGTGCCTTGGCGTTCTATCCGGAAGGTGAACATCTCGCAGTAGTCATGGCCTTGGCATTGCTGGTGGGATTAATCCAGATTGTTATCACGCTATTTCGCCTGGGTGATCTAACCCGCTATGTTTCGCACGATGTGATCATCGGCTTTACCCTGGGAGCCGGTGTACTCCTGGTTCTGGGTCAGGTAAAAAATCTCTTTGGCTTGGAGTTACTCGACCCGGAACAGCATGCATCGCCTCACGATCATTTCTTGTGGCGATTTTGGCTAACTATCTCAGAGAGTTCCATCAATTGGTGGGCGACCGGTATCGGCATCGGCACCATTTTGTTTGTCGTAGTTCTCCGAAGAAGCAAAAAACTTCTTCCAAGACATCTCCGCTACATGATTCCGGAGTATTTACTTGCCGTCATTATTGGGGGATTCTTGGTTTGGTTGTTTGCATTGGAAGAAGAAATCAGCATCGTCGGAGAAATCCCGGCCCAACTGCCGGCCTTTTCGGTTCCCAATGTTGGCTGGAGTCGTTTCCGGGAATTAGCTGCAAGTGGTCTGGCCATTGCCATATTGGGATTGCTGGAGGCCATTGCCATGGCCAAGAACATCGCCAACCGGACGCGGCAAAAGTTGGACATCAACCAGCAGTGTTTAAGTGAGGGAATTGCCAATACCGTAGGCGGTTTCTTCCAGTGTATGCCCGGGTCGGGTTCACTAACGAGGTCGGCGCTCAACCATCAGACCGGAGCTGTCTCGCAATGGGCAGCAATAAT
>CAZPPD010000942.1:0-2540 GCA_964588185.1 uncultured Alcaligenaceae bacterium
TGGATCATCATGAACACGATCCTGACCCCTCGCACCTGGCACCGCCTCCCCCCCGGCCCAGAACGGCTCCACCAACACCTGCCCCCCCACCTGGCGAAAAATCAAGTCTTATTAAAACGATTCGAACAAGAGTACAACGCCGCCAGCATTTTAAATCATCCCAATATCGTTCGTGCCCTGGCGTTCGGATACGACGGGGATTCTCCATACTTGGTAATGGAATATGTCGAGGGAGAGACCTTGGGAACCCGCCTGGAACGCGATGGGGCCATGAGCGAAAACGAAGCCATCAAAGTGATTGCTCAGGTGGCGCAGGGATTGCACAAGGCTCATAAGCAGGGATTGGTTCATCGGGACGTTAAGCCGGACAATGTTCTCATTACCCCGGACAATCAAGTAAAACTGGCAGACTTGGGGCTGGTTAAAGAGTTGGACACCGATTTAAACTTAACCCGAACCGGCCGCGGTCTGGGAACGCCCCACTTTATGGCCCCGGAACAATTCCGGGATGCCAAGAATGCAGACATTCGCTGCGACATCTATTCCCTCGGTGCCACCTTGTACATGATGGTTACCGGGGAGCTTCCCTTTAAGTCTTCCGGGCCGCTGGAAGCCTGGATGAAGAAAGTAGAGAACAAAATTACTCCCGCACGGGAGTTGGCGCCTCATCTCAGCGAGCGCGTCGATTGGGCCATCCGCAGATCCATGTCTCCGGACCGTGATCAACGTCCCCGCTCTTGCCGGGAGTTTGTGGAGGACATCACCGGGCAAAGTACCAAACGCATATCCCCTGAAGTGGTCAATACCATCCAGGAAACCTGGTATCTCCGTTATAAGGATGAGGAGGGGGTGTCTCATACGGTCAAAGGGAACATGGCCAGTATTCGCCGTTCCTTGAAGGAGGGATTGCTGGGAGATGCCGCCAATATCCGAGCGTCCAAGAACAAAAGCGGACCATTCGAAAACCTGAAAAATCTTCCCGAGTTTCGGGATTTGGTTTTGTCGCTCACTTGTTTGCTGCCAAAACCCCCCAAAGCAAAAGCCAGTCCCACCTATCAACCTTCTCCGGATTTCCGAAAGGCCAAGACACCGGCGACACCCATCTCTCAGCCCAAGCTCCCTTCCTACAGTAACTCGGCTAAAAAACAGCCCACTCCCCCGGCCAAACCTACTCCGCCGGCATCTCCACTTCCCGAACTGCCCGGAAACTTTGATCCAAATCCGGCTCCTCTCATTGATCTTGAGCCGGTAAAAAAAGGATTCGATTGGGGCAAGCTCCTCCTCTTCATTGTTTTCGCCGTCGCCGCGGGAATTGCGGGCTTTTACTTCCTGCCCTACCTGCTAAGAAGTAAACTATTCAATCTGTGAAGTGAATTTCGCCATACCGATCGGGTATGAGTCCATGAATGGCCCCACCATAAATTCTCCTACGCTCCTCTGGCAAACCCAATTGCTTGCACCTCCCTTGGGATTATCCTTGGCCCGCGAAAGGAATTGGTTGTTGGCATGGGATAAAGGAAAGTGGCTGTATTTGTTCAACCAGGCCGGCAAATCTCAGGCCCAACGGCAATTCCCTTCCCTTCTGGCAGCTTGCTCGGCAGATGATGCTTCGGCCTATGGTGCCATTAGCCGGCAAAACAAAGTTTGGTGGCTGGCCCCGGATTTAATGGCTCGCTGGGAGAAATCATTCTCCGCTCAACCATTGGCCGTGGCTATGGACCCCTTCGGCCAATACCTGGCGGTGTCTCTCTACAATGGCGAGTTTTTAATCTTTGACCGCCAGGGCCGGCAAATCTGCGGGAAAAAGATGCCCCGGTCGTTCCATCATCTCGCCTTCATCCCGAATAAGCCTCTTATTGTGGGCTGTGCCGACTATGGCCTAGTAGCCGGGGTAACTTTCCAGGGAGAACTCCTTTGGCGGGACAGCCCGGTAGCCAACGTCGGCAGCATTTCCTCCGATGGGGAAGGGGACCCAATCATTTTGGCCTGCTACAGTGAAGGCTTGCAATCGTATGATGCCGCGGGAAAAAAACTGGCCACTCTTTCCGCAGCCGGCCCCAGCCGTTTAGTATCCCAAAGCTTTGACGGCAACCGAATATTGGTAGCAGGACTCAAAGATCAAATCACCTTGCTCAACCGCAAAGGGGACATCCTAAGCCGGGAAGAATTCAAGAAACCACTTTCGGGGATTCAAATTGACCCCTTGGGGAAGGTCTGCTTTGCGGCATTTGGAGAAGGGATTTGCAAGCTGAGATTGCCCAAGCCATAGAGTAATGTGGCCCACTGGATGTTGGGATTTCTCAGTGGGCAAGTACCGCCCGACCCGTTAGTTGACGGTGGGATTAATGCCAAACAAAGCCAATTGATGATATTGGCTTTGATAAGCAACCGAAGTCATCGTTCAACCGGTGATTGGCAGGAATTGGCACTCATTGACAAACGATCTGAGTAATAGGGGTATGAGTTTATTGTTGTCGGAAGAACTAGCCCTGGGGAAGGGGGAAAGAATAGGGGGGCGCTGAGAATAAGGGGTCGCAGCG
>CAZPPD010000943.1:0-2537 GCA_964588185.1 uncultured Alcaligenaceae bacterium
CCCCATTATTCAATCTGTCCAACTGAGTCAAAGTTCCTCCCCCTTCGCCGTAAACCTCAAGAACTATTGGGCTGTCGGCGTAGTAGCCGGCAACACTGTCTCGACGGTAGTCGAAGGTCAGAATAGCCGATTTTGCACCGGTTAGGTCCACTTCCCGGGTCAGGGTAGCGCTGGAAGGTTGATTGTTGGTTGAACCAATCCGAAGAGCATTGGATACCGGCATTTGACCCGTGGACAGAACTTGAATATTGCCCCCATTCGGTGAACTGTTGTCATTCGTTTCCTGCCAACCGCCAGTCCAGTTTACTGTCCCATGGTTATTGTTGTAAGAAATAGAATTGAACTCATCGCGGACCGTCTCCAATGCCATCAAATGGAACCAGTTTTGTTGCAGGTCAGTGGAGAAGGCGGTTTGGGTTTCTATTTGACCGGTGGTAAATTCAAGTTCCCAATCACCCCCCAGGACAGAACTTCCCGTATCATCTATGCTGGCGGCAACATCTGCCTCAGTAAGGTTGCTCAGCTCCTCAATAAGTTTTTGGCCTTCGGAATTTGCGGCAAGGTCACATCCATAAAACAACAAGTCTGCCTCTCCCGATAGAGCATTACTCCATTGGCGAATGTCATGCCGATAAAAATCCAAAGAACTGGAATCAAGCCAAATGTTGCCGATCTTTACCGACCCACCGGCACCATGGGAAACAACATGAACTGCATCGAGATCCGTGTAGCCGGCTAAGATGTCACTGATCTGGTCAATGCCGTTGTCTTGACCGTCGAGAACAACCACATCAACCTGACCATCCGGATCCGAATTCTGCTTTAAGTCCCGCACCAGCTTTTGGTAGTCATGGGCCGCCGGGTCGGCAATAATCAATTCGTGCCGACTATTCTTGTTCTGTTCTGCAGAGTGAAGTTTTAGGTCCTGAGAAGCCTGAGGTTGGTTCAGAATGATAGACTGTGGGAGCGCGCTTTGAATGTTGATTGGTTGCTGTTCTTTTGGTTTCTGGTCGGGAGAATCCTCAAGGAGTTCTACCGTAGTTCGGTCTGTGACAACCAGGTCAGCGAAGGTAGTATCCGGTTGGCTTAGCTGGACAATCTCCAATTCTAATTGAGCTTCCGGATTAAATGGTGTAGCACTTAAGAGAGACCGTTCTTCCAAGCGAAGTAAATAATTCAACCGGTATTGCGTTACCCAGGCGGGACGGGGTAATAATCCCGAAAATGGCCAAATCCTTTTCCAAGAGGCGTAAAGACGGGGCAACATTCCTTTGCCGTTATTGAGTTTCTTTTTCATCCGGGTGCCTGCTTTGCTGTGCCGGGGAGCGCAGAAAGTCTCAAGGAGGGGGGAATCCCTTTGATTCAAACATAGCTTTTTTTTGAGGTGGAAACGGAAAAAAACTGGTTTCCGGTCTAGGAATACAAATTAAGCTTATGGTCTTATAAGCCGGCATGAACATTTGGACCTATGGCGGCAAGATTTTCCCGCGGCAGAGTTGCTGTTAGAAGTTTTCTTTGCAAGTGGATTTGCTCGACTGCTGAATAATCTCTGAGGAGGGCTTTGACGCATTGCGGATCAAATTGATGGCCACTTCCTTGTTCAATTTCGAAAAGAGCAGCTTTTAAGGGAAAGGCAGGGCGGTAGGTGCGTTTAGTCGTCATGGCCTGCAAGGCATCTGCCACGGCAATGATACGTGCGGGAATGGGTATTCCGTCCCCTTCCAACCTGTCTGGGTATCCCTTGCCATCCCAACGCTCGTGGTGATTTCGCAAGATCGGAATGATGCATTTCAGTGAGTCAAAAGGTTCGATTAGTTCGGCTCCTTTCAGAACATGCAATTTGATCTGTTCATATTCGTTAACAGTTAGTTTGTCCGGTTTGGAGATGAGACTTTGATCGATGCAGATCATACCTAAATCATAAACAGGAGCTCCCATTTGCAGGATCCGCCGATCATTCTCCGACAAATCCATGGAATCTGCTATTTGCATGGCATAGCAGGTAACCAATTGCTGCGCCTCCTGGTAGGGTGTTTTCGAAATAATCTCCGTTAACATTTGCAAAGTGTTCTCAGTATGGCACTGGTTTTTCTCCAGGAGGAAATTCATGTCATCGCTCCCGGCCGAGATACTTAGCGCCAGGGAATCGAGCAAAGACTGGTCAACTCCGGTGAAAGGAAGGGACTCTCTTATGAGCACTAGGACGCCCATTTTTCTTTTGCGATGCCGTATTAACAGGGAAATGCTGTATGGGAATTTTTTCTCTTCGGAGGGAACCTGATTTAATTCTGTGTTTGAGTTGTTGTACAGAATATTTTCACCTTTGATCCAGGCATGAAGGGCAGCAGGATGGCTCAGGAGAAGAGATTGATCAAAATCTTCAAAGGTGCTTAAAGACGCCACCAGTTTAAGATTCGATTCACAATCTTGGAGGAACAGTCCTCCAATCTCCGCTTCAAGAGCTTCGCTAATCTCCCACAAAATGGCTTCCAGGAAACCTTTCATTGAAGTTGCTTGGTGCAAGTTGCGGCCAATTT
>CAZPPD010000944.1:0-2532 GCA_964588185.1 uncultured Alcaligenaceae bacterium
CCAACATGCCGGTTCCCAATGCCAGTGTTGATGTGGTGTGTATGAATGGGCTTTTAAACAGCCACGGAACCCCGACAGCAGTGGTGGCGGAAGTTTTTCGCGTTCTCCGTCCAGGGGGCAAGGTCATCGCCGTCTCGTACTCCAAGTATGATTTGAAATTCTGGAAAAGCTTGCTGTTCTTTTGGCAGGGATGGCTGGAAAAGGAGAAGAGTCCGGGATTGGTGAAATTTGAGAAACATTCCGGACAATATTTGCGAAAGATGTTTTCCCAATTTGACGAACACCGCATTTCCAAACGACAACTTCGCCGCTCAGAAGTGCCTTATCTGTGGCGAGCCTGCCCCATTCCAATTCTGGAACGTCTCATTGGCCGAGTTTTGATTGTGAAGGCATTTAAACCAGTGAGTATTGCAATTCCCGTGTCCGCCGCAGCTTAGCGAGCCAATTTGTTACCCTTTCGGGGGGATTTCTTCCAAATTACTGATCCGCTGTTCCATTTCTCTCCCCGGTTTAAAAGTAACCACTTTCCGTTCCGGGACCATTACTTTCTCACCGGTTCGGGGATTGCGAGCCTCCCGGGATTCCCTCTTCTTAACTTCGAAGACACCAAAGTTCCGCAATTCAATGCGGCCCTCGGCGACTAAGGTGTCGGTGATTCCATCAAATGTCATTTGCACGATTTCCAAGGCCAAAATTTGGTTAATGCCTACGGCCTCGGCGATTTTCTTGGCCAGGTCTTTCTTGGTCACCGGTTTTCCTTTCGTCCTACCAATGTCCGGGCGAGCCGCTTTCCCTCCGCGGACAATTCGCCTAACCCCACCAGGCTATCCCCCTTCATGAGGGCTACACTTTTCCCAGTAGGTTAGTGGAAGAAAAGGCAATTCGCAAACAATTAGTTTTCTGAATTTTAAACATTTTCGATCACCCTGGCCTTGGCAAATTTTTTCCACAAGGTATAAGTCCTCACCCTCAAGATTATGGGAATAGATCTATTCAGAATGCAGGCTAGGATCAGGCAATTGCCGGGAGATCCGTAATGTCTGAGAAAAAATTGCCGGCGTCTCAGGGAGCCAAGAGTGATTAAGTTGCCGAGGATGAAACCCGCCTATCAGACTCCGTGGGGGCAAGCCTTTCACGCAGACGCCATGGAGGTGTTAAAAAAACTACCGGAAAATTCCATCTCCTTAGTTTTTACCTCTCCCCCTTTTGCTCTGCGCCGAAAAAAAGCCTACGGAAATGTTGATGCCAAAGACTACGTTAAATGGTTTTTACCCTTTGCGGACGAAATCCATCGCATCCTGAGCCCTGAAGGTAGCTTTGTTTATGATCTGAATGGAGCTTGGAACCAGGGATCGGGAACCCGTTCGCTGTTCCCTTATGAGCTGATTCTGGAGTTGGGCAAGAAATTCCACTTGGCGCAGGAATTTTACTGGTACAATCCCTCGCGCCTTCCCACACCGGCAGAAAGGGTAACCATTCGGCGGACTCGTGTAAAAGATGCTGTGAATACTTTGTGGTGGTTGTCAAAAACGGCTGAACCTCAGGCGGACAATCGCTTGGTTTTAGTCCCGTACAGCCGGTCCATGAAGCGGCTTCTTAAGGACGGTTACCAAACTGCACGGCGACCATCCCAGCACGATATTGGCCCGCATTTTCAACGGGATAATGGCGGAGCGATCCCACCCAATGTGCTGACGATTCCAAATACCCGATCGCAGGATTCCTACCTGAAGAAGTGTAAGGAAGCGGGGCTGACCATCCATCCAGCCCGTTTTCCTGGAGAGCTGCCTGAGTTTTTCATCCGATTTTTGACGAAACCCAATCAGATGGTCTTGGATCCCTTTGCCGGCAGCAATGTCACTGGGCAAGTAGCGGAATCCTTGGGCCGGAAATGGATCAGTGTCGAAATCAACGGGGATTATGTTGCCGGCTCTCAGGTGCGCTTTCTGGGCCCGGATCCTTATTCCAAAGCTGCCTGAGGGACAAAAAGGTGTTCGTTTACTTCCAGCACAAAAGAAGCTAATTGGTCGATTTCCGAAACTTGGATGCCATTATGGGAAAGTACCTCACATCCTTGAGGTTGGTGGACAAATACCTCCGGTTCTTTGGCAGCAAAATACACCTCGGAAATGCCTGCCTCAATTATTTGTGATGCACAACTTTTTGGTCGAGACCTCCTCTGGGCACAAGGTTCCATGGTGGTATAAAGCGTGCATCCTCGAAGGTCGTAGTTTTTTTCCTTTGCTCGGCGGATAGCCACTTCTTCCGCGTGGTCTGATGGATCAATTTCCCTACTAAATCCTGTGGCTAATACCTTCCCGTTCTTCCCAACGAGAACTGCTCCAACTGAATAAGCCCCTTTAGATGGGGAACACTGGCGAGACAGATCCAATGCCTTTTGCAGGTAATGAAAATGAGGAGAAGTAAGGTTTCTTCCTCGGTAAATTAGCAGCGTCAACATATCGCCTAGTTGCCGACATTCCTTCAGATAACCGTTCAGATCTCCTGTTACAGTTTTATCCCCAAAAATCT
>CAZPPD010000945.1:0-2525 GCA_964588185.1 uncultured Alcaligenaceae bacterium
CACCCTTTTTTCGCCGGGGCGGACTTGGTGCCAGGTTTGCGCCATGTTTAGCACCATGCCGTTCTTGTCGATGGTCTGAAAGGTGAAGGCCACATCAGCGGGAATCTTTGCCATAAAACTCGTATCCGGATTTCCGTCCGGATCAACAAGTTGCTTGCCGTCTTTGAAATGGCGAACGGGAATTTCTCCCAGAATTCGCAAGCGCTCCATGGCGTGATTGTGATAAGCGGGATAGCCACCGGAGCGACGACCTTTCCCGGTTGCCTCCGCATTAGGCTCAAAAGTGAGAATGCGAATGGCGTGAATGTCACTGTTGTTGTATCGCCCGGCATCGGCACCTTGACCACGCCAATTCCAGCGACTGCCGGAGAAGAATTGCAGGCGACCATGTTCCTTGTAGTCGGGTGGGAAAATCGCAGTCACACTGTTTTTTGGAACGAATCCCAGAGGTGCACTTTCCCTTTTATACAGGCTGGAAGTCCCAATTAAACCGAAGGGAGTACCTTCGGGAAGATGCTGCGAGGTCTTTCCATCATTTCGATGGATGATTTGTTTCGGTTCTTCTACACCGTAAATGCGTTGATAGGGTACCAAAGGTCGAGGCCACTGCTCGTTGTACTTGGAGTCGTTCTTGATGAGCAACATTTCCCCGGGTTCTTGCGTGGTCTTGCCGTCTTTGATCAGATAGATACCCGAGTCAATCGGTTGCGGGCCCATATGGCTTCGGACGGCACCCGCCGAGCCACCAATGGGACCGAGCGTCCAGGCCACCAGCAGGTGGTTGTCCGGGGCTCCACAGGGATGCGTGACTTTGCCGATGCGCGGTGATTTCGGATCGCTTAAATCTGATGGGGGAGCGGGTTGGTCTCCGGTTTGCACCCAAGGGGTGATGGGTTTCATTCCATAAGGGGTAAAGGGCTTCTGAAACGCTCTTCGCCCGCCATTGGGTCCGAGGAAGATCCATCGCGCGTTGCGCGGGTCTTTGAAGTTGCCCGAGCCGAACGTCGATTTTCCGTATGGGACGGTCGGCGCAAGTTTGAACAACGTGCCGAATCCTTTTTGGTTTTGGTTGTAATACAACTCGACGATGATGTCTTTGCTGGACAGTTCGGTTTGAAAGTGAAAGGCCGAAGGAGCCCCGGTTCCGGTGAAAGCACTGACGAGCGGATTCCAATTGGTCCCATCGGGATGAATGCTCCAGATGCCCCAGAGCAGACCATTCCGCAGCCCCATGTTTTCCAGGCTCGAAAAGATGATTTTACCGTCACTGAGGATGACCGGATGCAACGCACCGGCCATGTTGAGGTGGCCGATGGTTTCCACGTTGCTGCCGTCTTCGTCCATGACGTGGAGTTGCAGAGCTACCGTGGGATAGCTGTCGGGCGGGGGCAAATAACCATTGCGGTTGCTTACGAAGGCCACCCGTCCACCCGGCAACGGACACGGATGGATGTTGTAGACGCCGTAAGGCATTTTGACACCCGGTTTGTTGGTTGCGAATTCCTGCTGTGTAAGGCGGACGATCTTACGTGTCTTGACATGCACCTTGTAGATGTCGGCACCTGCCCGATTGCGTCCCCGATCCGCTTGATGAAACCGGGTGAAGTAAACCCACTCCGCATCAAAGGAAACATAGGGATCCTGAATTGCTCCTTCTCCCCCTTCAACCAGGAGTTCTTCAGTGCCATCCGCATGCAACAGCATCAGGTCGGAACCAGGGGTAACAGCAAACGGATGCCCGAACTCGGCCCAACGGGCTGCACGTTTCCTACCGCGATCATCCACCCACCGGGGCGAGCGAACGTATACGATGTCGTAATCAAACTTCAGCGATTTGTCGGCGGTGATAGGGGTCGGCTTGATGTTGATTTTCCGCTGTTCTTTTGGCGGATAGGCGTTCGCGGTTCTTTGGAAAGGAGACCAAAGGACCGTGGGTCCAAGGAGTACAACCACAAACCAAAATCGTTGCATGATAAATTCCCCCCATTTGTTTCCTAAGTTTTTAACTAGGCAACCGTTGCTTGGTTAAGTTAGATTGTCGACCCAGCCTGCCAATCTCAAGGTTGGTCATCGGCGAACAGTTATTTCCAGATACCGCTGCACATTGTCGCGGCCGCCGCGAGGGACGACTCTCTCCGCAGGAGCCGGGTTCTCGACCATTTCAAAGGCGATTCCAAGCGGATGGTGGCCGGGCCGAACGCCTCGAGGGGTGTTGAGCACATCCCCAAGTGCAATCATCTTCAAGTCGGTAATCTGCTTTTTGCGGGTGTCATACGTTACGTATCCTAGCAGTAGGGGTGCGTATGCCGTTGTCCCCAATCTTCCCCCCTTGCGTTTGAGATTCGCCCGTCCTTCCAGTCGCAACCGGATCTTTTCCTCTGAGGCGGACTCCACAAACCACTCCAGGGTACCCTCATCCGGAGTTGCTCGGGTAAACCATTGCGCCTCACCCAATCCCCGTTCGGGATCCAAGTGGTAGCGAAGGATGCGAAGCTTCAACGTCAGCGGAACGGGGCCGCGTTGTC
>CAZPPD010000946.1:0-2525 GCA_964588185.1 uncultured Alcaligenaceae bacterium
AGTTCTGAATTACTTCGTGAAGGTTTACCGGGTAAGGGTGGCCTCTTCGACTGTGACGGAATTGATTCAGTTCTTGCATTTGCTCCGAAATTGTAGTGATTAGCCGACAGGTCTCAGCTAACCTTTCTCGATGTTCTTCTGGAAACTTCCGCTGCAGGAGTTTTGTGTCCAAAAGGATATTATTTAACACGTTTCCCAGTTCATGCAGGACCACACCGGTTGCTTCAGCCGCATCTGCAAGACCGGTTTCCTCGGCAAGTCTTCGAGCTGTCTCGTTCGAATGGGGATTGTTTGTTTCCATCTGATTCTTTCCACTCACGCAGAGTCCTGCGACAGGTGCGGCAAAGCACGGAATTACTTGTTTGATTTTTTAATAGCATCCCGATCAATGGAGTAATCGGAAATCTTTGAGGTCAAGCTTCGACGAGAAAGTCCGCATATCTCAGAACATTTGCTGACGTTTCCTTCGGTCTTTTTCAGTGCCTTTTCAATGTAGGATTTCTCCACATAGTTAGTCATTTCTTGGAGTAATTCGGGAAGGGGTTTGGAGATGTCGATTTTAAAGGGATTCCCGGAGGCTGCGGGTGAAGTTAATTCAGGTGGCAAATGCTTAATCTCAACGATTTTCTTTGGACAGACCACACAAGCACGTTCCACGACATTTTCCAGTTCCCGGATATTCCCCCGCCAGCGGTGGTTCATCAGCACTTCCATGGCTTCCGGGGAAAAGGTTTTTGGAGAGTTCCCCGGTTGGGAATATTTCTTGGCAAAATGCGTAACCAATAACGGAATGTCTTGGGTTCTTTCTCGCAGAGGCGGCAATTCTAAACGAACAACATTCACCCGGTAGTAGAGATCTTCGCGAAACTGGCCTTTGCTCACCAGGCGTTTCAGCCGTTTATTCGTAGCAGCAATAACTCGGACATCGACCTCAATACTTTTGGTCCCCCCTACCCGTTCAAATCGCCTTTCTTGCAATACCCGAAGTAATTTGGCTTGAACGCTGGGCGAGATCTCCCCGAGTTCATCCAGAAACAACGTCCCGCCATTGGCAAGTTCAAACCTGCCCTCCCTTTGACCAACTGCACTGGTAAAGGCTCCCTTTTCATGACCGAAGAGTTCACTTTCCAGTAAGGTTTCCGGTAGGGCAGCACAATTCACCGCCACAAAAGGACCGGAACGGACTCCCGAGGAAGCTTGGTGGATTGCTCTGGCTACCATCTCTTTTCCGGTTCCTGTTGCTCCTTCGATTAGTACTGTGGTGTTCGTAGCAGCGACATTTTTTATCAGCTCAAAGATGGCGAACATCTGGGGGCTTTTGCTGATTATGTTTTCAAAAGAGTATTGCTGCTGCATCTGTTCGCGGAGACTCAGAACCTCATCCTGGAGGCTCCGTTCGCGCAAAGCACGACGAACAATCAATTGGAGGTGGTCGGGATCTACCGGCTTGGTTAAAAAGTCCGAGGCGCCAAGTCGCATAGCTTGAACTGCTTCTTCTATGCTGCCAAAAGCAGTCATGACGATAACGCTTACCGGCAGATCGCGAGTTTTTATCTCCTTAATCAACTCCATCCCATCCATGCCGGGCATTTTCAGATCCGTCAGAAACAGACTGTATCTGTGTTCCGAATCCACTAGAGTTTGTAACGCGTCCTTACCGTCCTTGGCCGTCGTTACAATTAGTCCGTCTTCTTCCTGAAGCAATAACTGCAGATTTTCCCGGGTTCGGCCGTTGTCCTCGGCAATGAGCAGCCGCCGGGGTGTGGTTGGTTGTGTCTGTGAATTCATGGAATCTCGTAAGAGAGGGTTAACGGAATTTCCTTTTATTTTAAGTGAGCAAATTTAAGCAATCAATTGAGAACAAGGCTACTCACTTTTTTCCAGTATTATGGGAATAAATCACCTCATTTTAATTCTGCAAATTTAATTCCGGAAATCCTAGTCCTGCCGTTATTTGTTAAGCAACTTGGACTTCCGTCTTTTGCACGGCAAATGACGCGAATTTGGCATGACTTATGCATTTTTATTGTCCGAATCACCGGATTACTGACAGGCAACATTTGCCGAAAAGGTGAGAGGAATTGAAAATCAAAGGAGATTTTATGGGCCGTATTATTATTGCATTGCTGCTCGTGGTTGCTGCCGTTGCCGGCATAGGCTATTACCGAGATTGGTTTACGGTTTCTTCCAAGGAAAAGGAAAGCGGCAAAGTTGAAGTGGCGATGACGATTGAAAAAGAAAACATTGCCAAAGACACCAAAACGGTCGTTGATGAAACAAAGAAAGGAGTTAAAAGTGCAAGGGAAAATGCCCAAAAACTTTTAGGGCGAGAAATTTTTAAAGGAACGATCAAGAGTGTTGACTCCAAGAATGGTTCGCTCACGGTCGTGCCCAAGGAAAAGGAACCCGTTTCTTTTCAAACCAACAACGATACCCAAATCAAGCGTCAGGGAAAAACTATTTCCTTGGGCGACTTGAAAGACAGTGAAAAAGTTATCGTGGTTTACTCGGTTACTGAAGGTCAA
>CAZPPD010000947.1:0-2517 GCA_964588185.1 uncultured Alcaligenaceae bacterium
GGGATAAGAAAGCCAGGTCGGCAAACCCGGAACCGTGGGCGGAGCTCTTAGCCACAGAGAAGGAGACCGGGTAGCTGAAATCGGCCAATATGTTCGCCGTATCGAATACATCGATACCGAAGGGAAAATTCAATCCCGGGAACAGGAAGGGGCTGGTTTCGGCTATCGGTTTGGGATATTGGACGATGCCGTCATCATCAGTGTGGAGTTGGAACTTGAGCCGGATTCCACCGAAAGCATCATCAAACGGATGCGAAAAGCTTGGATACACCGCAAGGCCAAACAGCCCCTGAGCTTCCAGGCTACCGGCAAAGCATTTCGCAACCCGCAAGGATTTGTCGCAGCCCGGTTGATTGAACAGGCCAATCTCTCCGGTGCCAAAGTAGGCGGAGCTCAGCTTAGCGAACGAAATGCCAATTACATCGTCGCCCATCCCGGCGCTACCGCCCGGGATATCTTGCGGCTCCTGGACCTCATTCGCACTCAAGTGGAAGAGAATTTCCAGGTTCAGTTGGAGCCGGAAATGACGGTTTGGTGATCTATTACTGGGGACAAGGATGTTCCGGGCTATCGTAAAAATTGTGGTGGCGGCTCTTATGGGAGTGCTCCTTTTGGGGGGCATCTTCGCCTTGGGCCGCTTTGCCCTGGAACAACTTAAAGACCGTGACCGCTTTCAATTCTCCTTCTCCAGTATCCAATGTAATACTCCCGCAGGGATGTCCCGAATTGATTTCTTGGATGAAGTCCACTATTTATCCGGCCTGCCTTCCGAGCTTCCCCTCCTCGAGGAAAATCTCTTTAAACGCTTGGATGATGCCTTCTCCCTTCACCCCTGGGTCAAGAAAGTGGACCAGATCCAGCTTTTACCCTCTGAGAAAACCGTCCGGGTGGATCTAGCCTTCCGCAAACCGGTGCTGGCAATTCAATGGGAGGGAAAAACCCGAGCGGTCGATGCCAACGGAGTGCTCTTGCCCCCCAATGCCAAAACCGAAGGCCTGCCCAAGTATGACAAGAAACCTTCTCGACCCCAGGGCCCGGCAGGTTCCGAGTGGGGTGATGCGGGGGTACTCCATGCCGCTCGCAAAGCCGCCGCCAAGCAAGACAAAAAGCAGCCCTAGTCCTGCTTTGGGGCTAAACCCTTCTGTGTTCTCGGAAAGCATGATCGGACCAAAAATGCTCTCGGCCAGGGGTGTCGCGGCTCCGAGCCTAATTAGTTTGGCCCGAAAAAATGCCACCCAATTTCAATTGGGTTTATCACTGAAACTGGATACTGGACAGCCACTCCACTCTTCCTGAGCAGAAAAGTACTTCCTTCCTATAATACCAGTGCTCGAAATTTGCCGAATATGGAGACTCATTGATGACTGTACGAAAGATTGGTTGTGCGTTGTTAAGCGTCAGCGATAAAGCGGGACTGACCGATTTGGCCAAGGAGTTGGTATCCCATCAAGTAGAGCTTATCTCAACCGGGGGAACGGCCCGGACACTTAAAGATGCAGGATTCCCGGTCAGGGACGTCTCCGAGGTGACGGAATTCCCGGAGATTTTAGATGGTCGAGTGAAATCCCTGCATCCCCGCATTCATGGCGGCATCCTGGCTCTTCGAGACAACGACCAGCACCAACAAACCCTTCGAGAACAAGGAATCAAACCCATCGATTTGGTGGTGTGCAATCTTTATCCCTTCGAGGAAACCCTTCGCCAGGGAAAGCCTCACCCAGACATCATCGAAAATATCGACATCGGCGGTCCGGCGATGATTCGCGCTGCGGCCAAGAACTTCTCGGATGTCGCTGTGGTAACCTCCCCGGATCAATATGGCATGATCCTGGAGGAGATGAAAACCAACGACGGAGGTTTGTCCCTGGCGACCCGGGAGAAGCTAGCCTCAGCAGCGTTTGTCAAAACCGCAGCCTATGACGGGGCGATTGGTTCCTATTTCCTGGGAAAGGAAGGAGAGCAGGAATTATTTCCCGCCCAACTGGGTCTTCATTTTGAGCGACGCTTGTCTCTCCGCTACGGCGAAAATCCTCATCAACAGGCCGCCTTTTATGTGGAGCCGGGACAAATCCATCCCAGTGTATCTTCGGCGGAACAGCTCCATGGCAAAGAGCTTTCCTACAACAATCTCTTGGACCTGGACAGCGCCTTCAATCTGGCCAAAGAATTCTCCGCGCCGGCTTCCGTGGTCATCAAACATAACAATCCCTGCGGAACCGCCATTGCCGATTCGCTGAAGAAAGCCTTTGCCAAAGCTTACGAAGGCGACCCCGTAAGTGCCTTTGGCGGAGTGCTGGCCTTTAACCGCGAGTTGGATGAGGAAACCGCCGAACAAATTACTGAGCCAAATCGGTTTATCGAATGTATCATCGCTCCCGGTTTCAGTGACAAAGCATTTCAACTCCTAACACCAAGGCCCTCTTGGAAGAAAACCGACCGGATATTAAAGACGGCCCCACAACCCTCATCAGATCAATTCCACTTAGAATATCGCCGAGTCGATGCAGGTATGCTGGT
>CAZPPD010000948.1:0-2505 GCA_964588185.1 uncultured Alcaligenaceae bacterium
CATAATTTTTCTTTAAATAGTCGTATCAATCTACCAAAATTCCTTTTTCTTTCCGCACTTCTAACAATTGTCGCCAACTGTCTTTCCGCACAACCAAGCTGAATCAGCCGAATCCAACTACCAAAATACCGTTTGCTAACCGCTGATGTCGCCAACTGTCATGAGGTGTCCCACGGATTTTGGGATACTCAAAATATCTTCGGTGTCATGCTCGCCCGGCCATTAAAATTAAAAATTTGGAATCACTGAAACTGAATTCCGGCGAATCCAGCTACATTCCGAATCTCCGTTGCTATCCTTCTACGTCCCTTATCTCATTTTAAACTTTCACTAGCTGCTCTGCGATGTTGGTAGGTTCGGCCAGGATTGCTTTGAACCTCGGCTGCCCCCGCTCTTAGAGCCTTAAATAAAGGTGGCTAAAACTCACCGGGTTTTCCCCTTCATTACCTGTACAATGCCGGCAACATTCGTCATCTCCATGATCTCATTGACATCCAAGTTGCAGGCGAATTCCTTCTCCAGGTTGGCAATCAAGCGAAGGTTGCCCAATGAATCCCACTTGGCGACATCTTCCGGGCTGGTTTGGTGAGTCACTTCGGAAGGATCCATACCAAAAGTCACCTGTAACACCTTGGCTACTCGGAGAAGAATCGGATCCGTTTCCGTAAGGGGCGAAGCGGTCTGCGAAATGGGTTGCATCAACTCTTCTCGGTTTGCTCCCGGATTCGGGGATGTCGGTAAGGTCGAGGACATGGGAAGTGGCTCGGTGGGCCGGTTCCCGGAAAAGAGTCCGATGCCGTCATGCAAATCGATCACCGCCCCAGTGAGGGAAGAATAAACCGGCTTGGCCAACTCCACCACCAGGCAAGCTACCTCGTCGGCGGATTGTAAACGGCGTCCCGGGGTAGTGTCGGCCAAAGCCGCCAGCTCCTCATCCGGCATCAGGTCCGTTTTCACCAACCCCGGACAGACACAAAGCACACGGACTCCCGAGGCAAACAATTCTTGGGCTGCAGTTTTGGTGAAATGGGCGACTCCGGCTTTTGCTGCACCATAAGCTCCCAAGCCCGGAAAAGGCAGCTGTCCGGCAACCGAACCCAAATTGATTACTACCGAGGGACTGGACCCGGCCAAATCATTCGCCAATGCGGTGGTCGTGTAAATAGTCCCCTTTAGAATAATGTCGATCTGATTGCTGATGGATTCGGGATCACTCTTACTTAAGGGGGTGCGATCCATGATCCCCGCAGCGTTTACAAGAATTTTAAGGTCCGAGTTTTGCTTGACAAATTCCGCAGTCGCTTGCACCACGGATTCGGGACTGGATACATCACAAGGACAAAAAGTAACCTTGCCGGGGAAATCTTCGGCGGTTAGTTGCTGCTGAATTCCCATGCCACGCTCCACATCCCGAGCCCACAGGGTGACATTAAACCCCTCGGTCAACAGCATCCGGGCCACTGCCAACCCGATGCCGCTGGTTCCCCCGGTAACAATAGCACTACCTTTGTTAGTCATTGATTTTCCGGAGCTGATGTTATCGTGGTCGCCTTAGGAAAAACCACTTCAGATGATTATGGAAACATGCTTCCGGGCCGGTTTCCCAGGATCGATTTCATCTCAAGGAAACAAGCCCGAAAACATGCCACCCTGTTATTCTAATGATATTTCAGACTAAGATTGAGTGGCATGGACCTTTGGAGATAAGCATTTTTTGTCCGGCCAACCTGCTTTCGGGCCGGTTTCCCAAGGGGCCGAGTATTCATCAAGAGCCCTCTCGATGAATATGAACTTGAGATTCAGGACACGACATCGAGCAACCGGCTTTCTAGCTAAGCTAACTTCGCCCGGCTCATCACGGTGTATTTTGGACCGCTCGGTGTCAGCTCGCTGCTCATCACATGAATTTCCTTCACAGTGATTTCCCCGCCTTGCCAATCGGCAAATTTATTCAGAACCGGAGTCAGATCTCCGCTGGACCGGCTTCGATCGCCTTTGATGCGACCAATAGTCAAGTGCGGTTGATATTTTCGCTCTTCCCGGCGGTAGCATCCCAGGTCCATTAGCGGTTCTTCCAACTCATCGTGGATCTCACAAATTTCAGTGTTCCCGAGGCCGACCCCCGCCCAAAGGACCCGTGGTCGCCGGGGGTTGGGAAAACATCCGGTCTTCTCAATGGTCATGGGAAAAGCCCCATGTTGCTCCACGCACTTCTCCACTTCCTTGCACACGCTAGGAACCTTGATCAGATCCACTTCGCCCAGGAAAAGGAGAGTGAGGTGCAGGTTTTCCTCTTCAACCCACTTGGCATCCGCCCCTTCTTCCATCAGGGATTCTTGCAGGGAAACTAAACGATCCCGGATTTTCTTTCCGGGATCGATGGCAATAAATGTTCTTGCACGTTTCATGATTACGTAAGCCGACTAGTCTAGAAAGCCAGCATGTTGCGGTAGAAATCAAGCCGCTCATCCACAGTTTTTTTGTCGATCTGCTTCAAGCGGTCCA
>CAZPPD010000949.1:0-2504 GCA_964588185.1 uncultured Alcaligenaceae bacterium
CCCTATGTGGAATTTTCCAAACAAATTAAGGGTGGAAGACCTCTGGTTTTGGACACCAGCGTAATTATTGATGGCCGGATTGCCGATATTTGTGATACGGGAGTCATAGACACCAAGCTGGTCGTTCCGCGCTTTGTCCTGCAGGAACTGCAGGCCATCGCGGATAGCTCCGACAAAATAAAACGGAATCGAGGTCGGCGGGGTTTGGATGTTTTAAAGAAACTGCAATCCAACCCGCAAATCGACCTGCAGATGCATGAAGCAAACCTGAGCGAATTGCGAGATGTACCCAAAGTGGACGAACGCTTGGTTATCTTCGCCAGGTTTCTCGACGCTCGCGTGGTTACCAATGACTTCAACTTGAACAAGATTGCCCAGCTTCAAGGGGTGGAGGTCATCAATCTCAATGAATTAGCCAATGCATTAAAGCTGGTCGCCTTGCCCGGAGAACAATTAGTTATCCGGATCATCAAAGAGGGGGATCAGTTGGGCCAAGGGGTTGGTTATTTGGATGATGGCACCATGGTGGTGGTCGAGCAAGGGAAAGAAGCAATCGGTCAGGAAATCCCCATTACGGTCACCAGTGTCTTGCAAACTCCCGCCGGGCGAATGATCTTTGGCCGAATGGAAGGACGCCCGGTGCCCTCGAATGCGACGAGTTGATTCGAGTCCGGAGTGTGCTATGCCCTTTCGCCTCAAATTGTTGGTTCTTGCCTTGTCGCTCTGGTGTGGCACTTACCTTCTGCTGCTTCCCCCGTCTCGGGGACAATCCAAAAAAAAAGACAATTCCGATTTAGAACTGGTCGAACGCCTCATGATTGCCCGCCGGGATTATCAGCGGGTGTTGGAAATCCTACGGATTCACTACATCAAAGCAGGTGATATTGAACGAGCTAAATGGGCTGAGGAAGAACTAATCGCCTTTCATCGGATCCCCAAACGAGCTTTTCGCCTGGAACTGGACGTGCCGCCCCCAACATTACGAGGGACTACAAATATTCCTGCAGCCAACAAATTATATATGCGAGCCTTGGCCTACAAGGGAAAAGGTTGGGGCAACGATTATATCGATAATCAACGCCGGGCCGAATTACTCCTGCAACAACTGCTGACCAAATATCCGCAAAGTAACCGCATCTCCGACGCCGCCTACCAACTGGGAGACATTTACGAGAACGCTCCCTACAAACAATACCGCCGGGCAGCGATGTATTTTGAACGTTGCTATCAATGGAATCCCACCACGGGATTCGATGCCCGCATGCGCGCCGCCCGCATCTACGACCGCAACTTGTTGGACCGCGTAAAAGCTACCGAGATCTACAAGGAAGTCACCAACCACGAAACCGATCCCAATGTCTACAAAGAAGCCGTCCGCCGAATGAGGGAACTCAGCCAACAACGCTAACTGTTTATGTCAGGGATGACAGTATGAAAAACCATGTCTTTCTGTTCCTCATTATCCTACTATTACCCGGATGTATTCGCACTTACCGCTACGAACATTCTCGGATTATTGACACGGGAATAAGTACCGCCGGCAATTCCTACTTCAATGACAATGGGGAGGAAGCGGAACGGGAATGGCTGGGATTCTGGCCTTTCCAACCCCGCCATATCCGGCCTTAGATCTATAGCGGAACCACGAAATCCACAAAAGGAAGAACTTGAGCAGGTGTGCCGGAAAAGGGATCAGGTAGGTCAGTATATTTTGCCGGAACGGCCCTTCGGGTGCTTTGCACAAGATGTACCTGAATTCCAAAGGAAGGACCTGGCAAACTCCGCCCTGCTACCGACTCCCGCCTCAGCTTCCGACAGTTGACGGTCCATTCCCCCAACTTTGCTTGTTTATTGAAGACGATCTTTGCCGATTCATGACTTCCGATGAAACGAACGGTAGGATTGAGTCCCAAGAGCGTCCGCATAAGAAGATCCCCGCCAACCCACGCCCACGGCTGAAACCAGCGCAGAGATTCACCATCGTTGCTAATGAATTACACCCCTTGCCACTTCATGCCAACCGTTGAAACCAACGGTAGGATTAATTCCATTTCGCGTCAGTGAGAGAAAAACCTGATCCCTGATCTTTTTGGCTATTGACCGTTTTAATGAAAAAAATACAGCAAATCCGGGCTGTGTTCCTTAACATAGGCCAAGGCACGTGTGGCCACCGATTGTTTCATGCACTTGAGAATCTTGCTGATACTATATTCTTCCTCGGTCGGCCAAATCAGCAGATGGACATGCTCCGGCATGAGGACGTAAGCCCAAACGTGAAAGGAATGAAGTTCTCGGGCACGGTTCATGGCATCGGTCATCCAAAACCGAGAACGATCCCCAACCAAAAATCGCCATCGTTAATAACAGGAAAAGGTGAGGGAATGGGCATGCCCTGGAGTGTTATAGTGTTCGACGGTTTTTCGCACGGACATGAGACTGGTTCCTGAGTGGGGGCGAGGTGCCTAACATGCTTGCCTTAAGGGCAAACAAGCATGGCACCCAGA
>CAZPPD010000950.1:0-2504 GCA_964588185.1 uncultured Alcaligenaceae bacterium
GCGGCTTAATGAGGCCACCATCCATTTCTTGGGAACCTTGGTGAGCGGAGGGGCGGATCTGTATCAGCTCTTTGACTCTTGGGCCGGACTGCTGGTGCCGAAAGATTACCTGGCTTGGGCTCAGCCTTACCACCAATCCATCTTTGCCGGGGTGGCAGATGTACCCCGCATCTTGTTCGTGAAAGACTGTCCCTACATAAACCACATGGCGGAAACCGGGGCTGAGGTAATCAGTCTCGGTGAACCTCATGATTTAGCTTGGGCCCGCAAAGAATATCCAGATCTTACTTTTCAAGGGAATGTCAATCAGGAACTGTTGAAGGGCGGAACACCGGAGGAAGTTTCAGCCGCTACCAAGGAGTGTGTCAAACAAGGCGGCGGCCGTCGCCACATTGTCAACTTAAGCCATGGGGTAGACCGAGCAACCCCCGTCGAAAACTTCATCGCCTACATTAACGCCGTAAAAAATCCGTGATAGGTAGTTAGATTTCGCCAGAATTCAGCTACCGGGATTACCTACCCCAGCCGCCAACCCGGCGAACCGGACTTTGCGGATTTCCAGTTGGAGTATTGGAAGGATAAAGCACCTGCTCCCAAGCACCCGGGTCCGGGGGCAGACTCTTACCGGTTGCAGCAACCAAAGACTCATGAGCCCGTTCCCGAAGTCCGACATCCCGTTCCGTCTTCAGAATGTGCAACAAGGTGTCGGTGGCATCGGATTGTTTGAAGTTTTTCAGTGCCCGGACTGCTGCCAGTCGCTCATCGGTTGTGAGTTTTTGGTTGTAAGCATCCTTTTCCTTGGCATCCGCTCGTGCCACCCGGATCAACAGATCTCGCGCGGCGGGGTTTTTCGTTTTCCCGAGCGACTCCAGGACCCGTTGGCGAATCAGGTTGTTAATCTCCGGAGGGAAATTTGTCGCCTGGTAATAGGCCGTCTTCAATCCTTCGATCACGCGGGGATCCTCATAATTCCCCATCGTCTGAATCGCCCGCAAGCGACAGATGGGTGCCGGGTCAGAAGTCGCAGCGGAAATTAACAGGTACACTGCTTCGTCCTGTTCTTTTTGCGAGCCATTACTTTGTTTGGGTTCGCTGAGTGAGCCCAAGGCCTTGGCCCGGCGGTCTCCCGATTGGCTGGTGCGAAGGACTTCCACCGGATCCCGGCGATAAACTACACCGGTAACCGCATCCTGGGCATCCAGGATAAACGCAGGGGTTTTCTGACAACCGGTGAAGGTGACCGCCCCCAAAGCAACAAGGGTGGTAATCAAACCACTCCAGAGAAGATGGAATAAATGGCGAGAAATAGGATTCGCATTCATGGCATTCTTCCAATTCTATTCTTTGGAAACTTTGCCTGGTTGCCCCAGACCGTGAAGGTAGAAGGCCAAAGTCGGACCTACTTCCCCTTACCCTAAACCAATCTGGAGATATTTTGGGCCGGGGGTATACCCCGTCTTGCGAAATGAGGCAATAGGAAAAATCGTGGTGTCCGACTGAAATTTGGGTTTGCAGTCCACCTGCTGGTCTGAAGCCTGCTCGCCAAGATTGTCAATGGACTTTGCTTTAGGCAAAAACGCGGAGGTTCCTCTACTCGGCCACCCGAAGGGCATAAAATCCGGTTACTCGCCGTTCCATCCGCGAAGTGCCGGTAATGGCACTGCCATCTCCGGTAAACATGTAGCCCTCGAAGAACTCGATGGTTCGAGGATAAATAATCCGGAAGTTAATTTTGTGATTGGGGCTGGCGAGGTTCCCGGCTACCTCATATTTGCTGCCGTCTTTTCCGGAGTAAAAATGCCCTGTTACAGTGCCATCATTTTTCAATTTCAGGTGTAGCTTTCCACCCCGGCGGCCATCGGATTTGAGTTTGTACACGCCATTGAAATAGTAGGGATAAAACTTCTTTCCCAGCTTGAACTTCTCGGTCTTCTCGGGAGCTATTCCGGGAATCGGATCAGTCAGAAGGTAGAATTTGGCATTGCCAACCGGTTCAGCATAGGCCTTGCCCTGGTCATCAACCACAAACTTTAGGTCTCCGCCCACTGCTTTGGGAACTACCTGACCGAAATCCAAATTGAACTGAAAGCCGCCAAAAACACGGATATTCTTTCCCTCCACCTGAACCGCCCGTTCGGTGCCCTCCTTGTAAGTAACAAAGCGTTCGATGAGGAGTATCGGGACGGCCTTGTCGTCTTTGATTTTTTGACCGGCAGCGTGGACCAACAACTTGCTCCAGCGATTCTCATTGGTTTTGACAATCAAACAGGCGGCGGTGGTCCCTTTGAGGACGGAAGCGTATTCGGCAATTTCCAGCGGGGTAATTTTTTTGATTTCCTTGGCTTGCTTGGCAGCCGGCACCTTGGCCAGAACGGGATTGATGTAGTAGTCAAAGGAATTGGCAATCCCGAGCCTGCTGGTTCCCAACAAAAGGCACAGGGACAAAGCAATGGTTTTCCAGTTCATGCAAAATCTCCAGAAAGGTCTTCGGTTCTCATACTAAG
>CAZPPD010000951.1:0-2503 GCA_964588185.1 uncultured Alcaligenaceae bacterium
CGTTTGATAGAAGCGATGCAGAAGATCATCCTGGAAGAATGCCAAGAATGGTTGCAGAAATCGCCACCTAAAATGGAACCCTCTTATGAGCCCAGCTGAGAGTTTGGAAAATTACTTAAAAGCCGCCAACGAAGCAGCCCTTAAAGCCGCTGTTGTGTTGGACTATTGGCGGGAAAAGTTTGAGGTCCGGGAAAAAGGCCGGTTTGATTTGGTAACCGAAGCAGACGTTAGTTCTCAAAAGACCATCTTCGAATATCTATCCAGCCAATTTCCCACCCATGAATTTCTTGGGGAAGAAGAAGACGCCGGGGCACATCGGCCCGGGCCGCAATCTCCGCCTACCTGGATTGTCGACCCAATTGATGGAACCACCAACTACGTCCATAACTGTCCGTTCTATTGCATATCCATCGGCTTGCAGGTTGCGGGGGAGTTGGTCGTCGGAGTTGTTTACGACCCAACCCGAAAGGAAATGTTCTCGGCTGCCAAGGGCTATGGAGCATGGTTAGGAGAACAGCGATTGCATTGCAGTAGGGTTGAAAGCTTGGGCCAAGGGTTAATCGCCACCGGATTTCCCCCCGCAGTCGAACCGGGAGATCCTACCATAGAACTTTTTCGTCACTTTTCTTGGAAATGTCAGGCACTGCGGCGGATAGGGTCCACCGCATTGAATTTGGCTTATGTTGCTGCCGGCCGCTTTGACGGCTACTACGCCTTCGACAATTTTCCCTGGGATGTAGCTGGGGGAGTGGTTTTGGTCCAAGAAGCTGGAGGAATGTTGTCCAATACCGACGGCAGCGAATATGATCCCTACACCAATGATGCAATAGCCAGTAATGGCGGGCCCATTCACGATCAGATCTTGGAAGAGATAAAAGTGGGAAAAAAGTAATCAAACTTGCTATTTCCTTTTCGGATCCTTCGCACAAATGTATCTGCCTACCCGACCTTTCTTGCCCTCCCCGATTGAAAACTTTTCTAGCTCAACATCTCCAGAAAAACAGGTATAGGTTTACCAAACGGCACTATCGGTACGGTGACCCATTCCATTTAGTCAACTTGGACAAATCAAATAATCTTCACCTCCAATGCAGACTAAATCAGTTATAATGCGCAAACTGGAGCAGAGAATCTTAGGCAACTCGTAGAAAAGTGCCCCGAAGACATTCGGGAAAGGATGGTGGCTGATGTCTCTCAGCAGCCCTCAGTGGGTCATTTCTGCATTATTCGTCTGGTTTATATCTGTCCCGACTTACTTTGCACAAACCAAGGTGGAAAAACCGGAAAAGAAAGAAACATCCTTACCCAAAAAAACCAAGACGCCAAAAGAAATCAAAGATCTCCAAATCCCTGCAGATACCGTCATTATTATCTGCGAAAAGTTGAAAGAAGCGAAGGAACTCTTTCCGCGAATGATCATCCTTCGCCCGGACAAATACCGGGAAATGCAGAAAGAAATCCGCAGGCTCAAGGAGATGTTATCATCCAGAGAGATCACACCTTCCGCCTGTACTCTAGCCGGAGAGGTAAATGGGGATTCTCTCTTTTTAAAAGCGAGCTATACGATTGAAACCACTGCAGCAAACACCGTGGTCCAGCTTGGTTGCAAAGGCACCTCCTTGAAAAGCTGGGAAATGGAAGGGAAACTTCCACGCTTAAAGCTAAAAGAAGCCGGTTGGACGGTGCAAATCCCTAATCCGGGTACTTATCAGCTCACCTTAAATTTGCAGTTGCCCTTGGTAACCAATGCTGAAGCAGCCGCGAAGGGGTCGGAAAAGAGTTTTCTGTTAGGCATCCCCCAAGCAGCCGTACTTCCCGAACTTCAGTTGGACCTACCGGATTCGGTCCAAGAGATCCGTTGGAATGGTCACAAAGAAACCAAGAAATCCGAGAACTACAAGAATGGAAAATGGTTCGTTCCGGTGATGGGTCCAATGTCCGAACTTAAGGTTTCCTGGCGGGAGCCCAAGAAAACTTCCGGGGCTCGGTCTTTGAATTCTGCGGACTGGAAAGTCGATGTCCATTTGCTAAAGCAACAACTTTTGACCATCGCCCAACTAACTCTTTTCGATCCGGGACGCAAAAGAAGCCAATGGCGGCTGGCGTTAAACCCGAACGCTCAGATCGAAATCAAAGGACAACCGGAAAACACTTATAAACTAGTCGACTCGAAGAGCCCCGGAATTTTTGTTATCCAGGGCCCTCCCACGGAAAAATTAGAGGTCGGCATTACCATTCCCCAAGAGCGAAAAGGAAACCGCTTTTTGGTGGGCCCTTTCTTGGTTCAGGATGTGGAATCTCAAGGCGGCGTTTTTAAAATCCATACTACTCGGGAAGTATTACGCGGCCAGCGCTTGACCTTTTCCGAAAACGGCAACCTGCGGAAACAAGATATAGATCCCAAAGATCCACCCGATTTAGTGGCGGTTTTCAAATCCTGGAATCTGACCCAAGGATTGAAACCGGGGCAAATACGCACTTTGAAAGGCGTTTCCCGGTTTTC
>CAZPPD010000952.1:0-2501 GCA_964588185.1 uncultured Alcaligenaceae bacterium
CTCACCAAAACAATTTTCATTCCAAACTTTTTTTCTTCTCACAGGTATGAGGTCATTATGAAGCTTCCGCGGTTTTTTGCTCCTGCAAATCCCATGTATTCTTCTCGCCGCGATTTTCTCAGCAAGGTGGGGAACGGCTTTGGATTAACGGCCCTGGCGGGACTGCTGCACCAAGAAGGAATGGCGTCGCAAACTGCTGCCCCTCCTTCTCGCAATCCAAACCCGCTTGCTCCCAAGGAACCTCATTTCCCGGCTCGAGCCAAATCGGTGATCTGGCTGTTTATCAACGGCGGTCCCAGCCAAGTTGATACCTGGGATTACAAACCGGAAATTTACCGCCGCGACGGGCAAGAACTCGAAGGCTTTGATCGCAACACCGGGTTTTTCACCAACCAGGTCGGTCCTATCATGCGGTCGCCTTTTGGCTTTCGCCAACACGGGGAATGCGGAGCCTGGGTTTCGGAGATCTTCCCGAACATGGCTCGCCATGTGGACAAGATGGCTTTTGTGTATTCCTGTTGGACCGACTCCAACAATCACTCGCCGGCACTACTGAAGATGAACACCGGCATGACCCGCATGGGATTTCCCTGCGTGGGATCCTGGGTTACCTATGGCTTGGGCAGCGAAAGTCAAAACCTCCCTGCCTTCGTGGTTATGTATGATACCCTTGGCCGAGGGTTGCCCAAGGGATATTCCCAGAACTGGGGAGCGGGCTTCTTGCCAAGCATTTACCAGGGAACGGCTCTGAAACACCAAGGTTCGCCCATCGACAATCTCACCCGCCCGCGCGATATGACCCGGGAACAACAACGGAATCAATTGGATCTTCTGCAGAGATTAAATCAGCGATCAAACCGGAACTCCTCAGTGGAATCCGAACTGTCCGCTCGGGTTGAGACGTTCGAACTGGCCTACCGCATGCAAATGGCGGCCCCCGAAGCCATTGATGTCGAGCGTGAAACCGAAGCCACCAAGCGATTGTACGGTCTGGACGACCGCCGCTGCACTCATTTTGCTCGTCAGTGTTTGATTGCTCGGCGATTGGTGGAACGCGGCGTTCGCTTCGTGCAGATCTACAGCGGCGGGGAAGAAAACGAACGCAGTTGGGACGGTCACCGCAATATTGAATCCAACCTCCGGGGCTGAGCCGGCGAAACCGACAAGCCGAGCGCCGGAGTGCTCCTGGACATGGAAAGACGGGGATTGTTGGAGGATACCTTGGTGGTATGGGGTGGGGAATTTGGCCGCCTGCCTCTGGTCCAACGAGGTGGAACCGGCCGCGACCACAATCCGCATGCATTCACCACCTGGATGGCAGGGGCCGGTATCAAAGGCGGCACCCTTTACGGCCAAACCGATGAGATCGGGCACCGTTCCATCGTAGACCGCGTCAGCGTCCACGATTTGCATGCCACCATTCTTCATCTTCTAGGAATGGATCACGAGCGATTGACTTACCGCTACAACGGGCGGGATTTCCGCCTGACCGATGTCCATGGGAACGTCGTTCGAGGTATCTTGTCCTAAGTTAAATTTTCGGAAAAGGAGTCAGTTCCAATTAGTGCGAAGGACCCGGAGGTCCGTTCCGGCTATTTGTACCTGACTTTTGTATTGCCAAACAGGCTGATTCCAAATATTTCGTGGACAGCGGGAAACACTGCGGATAATGTTTGGGAAGATCATTTCCATTACCAACCGAAGGGAGATCGCGTCATGTATAAGTGGAAAATCCTTACCGCAGCATTCCTGGGATTACTGATTGCAAGTTCTTCATTACCGGCGAAACCACCCGTCTTTAAGTCATCCGAAAAAGGCAATCCCAAAGTTCAATCCATCCAGGCGATTGGCTTTGGTCCCGGTGGAGTTCTTTTGATCGGGGATGGGGTAGGCTGTCAGATTGTTGCCATTGATACCGGGGATCATACTACAGCAGGGAAATGGTCCAAGAAAAAGAGAGCCGGTTTCCATGAGTATTTAGCCGGAAAGCTGGGGGCTACCGCCAAGCAAATTGAGATCTCCAATATCGCCGCCAATCGCGTGTCCGGAAAAGTCTATGTCGTCGTTCGCGACCTGCGCAACAAGAAAGACCTCATCTTGACCGTAGTCGGCCAAGGCAAGGTTGGGGAATTCCCGTTGGAGAATGTTCGCTATGTCCGTGTCAATCTAACGACCAATACTAAAAGTAAGTTCCTAAGAATCACCGATTTGGCTTGGGCGAATGGCCGAGTCCTGGTGGCAGCACAAGCCAGAGAAACCTTTGCCAGCAAGATTTATTCGGTCCCCGCTCCCTTGATCAATGACGGTATGGGCAAAGTTTTCAGCACCAAGACCTACCACGTTGCCCACCGGCGTTGGGAAACCAATGCTCCGATTCGCACCATGATTCCATACCAGGAAGACGGCAAAAATTATGTCGTGGGTGCCTTCACTTGTACGCCGGTTGTGAAGTTCAGCATCGATGACTTAAAACCCAAAGCCAAGGTGGAAGGTCAAAGATT
>CAZPPD010000953.1:0-2497 GCA_964588185.1 uncultured Alcaligenaceae bacterium
GCGGGAAATGCTGGATGTCGTGCTGGTCCATGGTTATCCGCCGCTTGCGGGTGTCCATGATATTCGCCAGTCCGTACGGGCTGCTGCTTTTCCTTCCCCGCTGGAACCGGACTCGCTCGGGGAAATCGCGGAAACGCTCGCGAGCAAAGGTTGGGTTGACTGCATAGGTGTAATACTCCGGCCCGCCGCCAATCACCATGCCCGCAATCAACCGGCCATTGCTCATGACATCCAACATGGCAAATTCTTCGGCGACCCTGAGCGGCGGATTGTAAAGGGGCAGGGCATTGCCGATGACGGCGATCTTGCAATGCTTGGTTCGCTGGGTCAAAGCCCCAGCGATAATATTTGGCGACGGCATCAATCCGTAAGCGTTTTGGTGATGTTCGTTGACGCAGATGCCATCGAAGCCAACTTCCTCGGCATAAGCCAAGGTATTGATGTATTCTCGATAAAGGTCGTGGCCTTTTTTCGGATCGTAAAGGGTGTTCGGCAACCACACCCAGGCGGAATCATATTTTTCGTCGAAATCGGCGGGAAGATAAGGCCAGGACATAAGGTGAAAGAAAAAGTATTTCATGAACCTTCCTCTGTTTTTTCGAAATGTGGCATGCAGGCCACTCAGGTTTATCTCGCACTGATTTATTCACAGAATCTCTATTCAGGACACGAGCTGATTATTTGAAGTCTGCGACTAGGTCTTTTTTTGCTCTCGTACCAAGACTCCGCCACACAGATACGTCGATACCATTTCGTATGGAACGTACGGAGCCATCCATCAACAACACATTGGTCAACTCCTGGTGATAACTGCGGACAGTAATCACAGCTAAAGTAATCGTGTCGGCTGTTATCCCCTCTCGGCTGGATGTGAAATCTATATCGTAATAGACCTCATCCTTTTTTGCCTCGTATTCAACATAGGTATTAGGCGGAAAAACGGTAGTAAATCCCGTTTGGTGCACCCGGCCATCTACCCACTCCGTGTGACCGGTGCCGGTTTTGAAATCCCCGCCAAAATCCGCCACTTTCATGGGATCGTTGGGAATGGCATTTGGATCCGTGGGAGTTTTGGCATCTCGGAAGTAAGGAGTCCAGGCTTTTACTTCGGCAAAGGCTAACGTTTGGCTGGTCCCATCCTTGAAATGACGGATGTCCAGCTTGCGATTGGTGGCAAATGCACCGTCTCCACTCTTATTGTGGGCCGGATCAAAAACCATCCAGGTTCCTTGATTGGCGGCATAGTTAATCGGGTAGTGGTTCAGGTTGCCTCCCACCCTTGGTTCATCCCGATCTTCGCTGGGGCAAAGATACACTGGAATCCGTTCGCCTGTGACCTGTGGATGAGCACTGTAAGGTTGATTGTAATCAATCTGACTTTCCAATGCCCCTTGCTCTAAATAAGGCAACAGCCGGGCTTGGACAGACCAGCCACCCCCAGGATAACTTCCTGGAAACGGAAAGAACTTTCTGGCTTCTAAATGGTTGTGAAGGGCAATTCCAATCTGATGCAAATTGTTCTGGCAGGAAATACGAGCCGCTGCCTCTCGCACCTTCTGGACAGCCGGCAATAGTAAGCCAATGAGAATGGCAATAATGGCGATGACAACCAGCAATTCGATGAGAGTAAATCCATTGTTTCGGTTAGGTGCAGCAAGCATGGGGAATCTCCCAGGAAGAGTAGCTCAATAAATGCCATCTTAAGCATCTTATTTTTGCATTCAACCATCCGGATGATTTTGGTGCGAGATTATGCTGGCGACAGTGGTGACTGAATCTTTGGAGGGGCGAATGTCCCGACTGACCTGGCCTGATCTGCTTATTGAGGACATTACGCCAGACCAGTTCCGCGATTGGCTCGCTCCGTGGTCCCGGATTGTTGCCGGTCGCGTTGGCCCGATGTTCCTCAATAAGTTCGGCTTCATCTTCCTCCGTTGGCCGGAAGGCCAAATCGAAATGCTCGATGTCTTCCCGGGCCAGTTGAGCACGGTCGCCGAGACCCACGAGGAGTTCGTTCGTGAAGTGAACGAACAATGGTGGCAAGAAGTCTATTTGCTATCCGAACTGGTCTACCAACTCCGGGGCTAGGGCAGTGCTATGCGTTGTGTCCGCACCCTGCTCTGGGTGGTCCGAACCCAGCGAACGGAGATGCTGTTGATCCGAAATACGTCATGGTCATGGACGTTAATGTTTGGGAATCTCTTTGCGCCCAGTCTCTCAACGTGGGAAGATGAAGCCGCCGGAAGAAAAAAGGGGAGTCTCTTTGAAGGGCAGTGGTACAGAAGAAAGAGTGTTCTAAGCTCTCGGTTTGTGGCTTAAAGTTTCCGAGCGGAACAGCCGTTGCACCGGACTGGCTGGCGCAGCGGAATTGATCCTTCCCCGCAGGATGGCATAAGGTAATTGTGTGTTTCGCCGGCCGGTGAACTTAGATGTTCAAGCCGGCTCCTACCACCTTGAACGGTGAGTTAAGCGGCCGGTAAGATGCACGGTGATACGC
>CAZPPD010000954.1:0-2494 GCA_964588185.1 uncultured Alcaligenaceae bacterium
TTCGACGTTGATGGTCTTGCAATACTGCTCGAGATAGGTCTCCAAACGGCTTTCCAGTTCCCGTTTACTTAGCACGCTATATTTTTGCAGGAGTTCTTCTATTTCCGGCCGTTTCAGGAAAAGCAACGCTTCGGCGGAAGTCCGCATGTTTAGCAGGCCGCGCTTTTCTGCTTCCTGATGCCAGGCTTCGGAATAGCCGTCGCCATTGAAGATAATCTTTTCGCTTTCCTTGATGACCTCGGTGAGTAACGATTGAACTGCGCCATGTAACGCATCGGGTTTTCCGGCGGTTGCCTTCTCCAAGTAAGTCGCACAATAATCCAATGATTCGGCGACAATAGTGTTCATGGCTACCAAAGGGCCCGCGATGGATTGGTTGGCCCCCACCGCTCGGAATTCAAAGCGGTTGCCGGTAAAGGCAAATGGACTGGTGCGGTTGCGATCGCCCGCATGTTTCGGCAGTGGCGGAAGCACATCCACACCAACCGTAAGGGTCCCACTGCTTAGGGAGGACTTCGCTCCACCTTGCTTGATCTGCTCGAAAACATCGGTGAGTTGATCGCCAAGGAAGATGGAGATGATAGCCGGTGGGGCTTCGTTCGCTCCCAACCGGTGGTCGTTGCCGGCGGTGGCGACGACGGCCCGAAGCAATCCCTGGTATTTATAGACTGCACGGATAACGGCAGCACAAAAGACTAGGAATTGGGCATTTTCGTGAGGCGTATCACCTGGATCGAGCAAGTTGCCGCAGGATTTGCTGCCCAGCGACCAGTTGACGTGCTTTCCCGATCCGTTGACGCCGGCAAAAGGCTTTTCGTGAGTCAAACAAACCATGCCGTACTTTTCCGCGACCCGCCGGAGCGTGATCATCATCAGTTGCTGATGGTCGGTGGCCATGTTGGCGGATTCAAAAACCGGGGCAATCTCATATTGGCCGGGAGCCACTTCGTTATGGCGCGTTTTGACGGGAATGCCCAGCTTGTACATTTCCCGTTCAGCTTCCAACATAAAGGCGAGCACCCGCTCGGGAATGGCACCGAAATAATGGTCGTCAAACTCTTGGCCTTTGGGTGGTTTGGCACCAAACAATGTCCGGCCTGCATTCAGGAGATCCGGGCGAGAGAAAAAGAAGTTGCGGTCAATCAGGAAGTATTCTTGCTCCGGCCCGGCTGTGGAAGTCACAAAAGCCCCATCAGTGTGACCGAAGAGCTTCAAGATCCTTTGAGCTTGCTGGTTTAAAGCTTGCATGGAACGCAAGACGGGAGTTTTCTTGTCGAGGGCTTCCCCGGTCCAAGAGACAAACGCAGTGGGGATACACAAAGTGGTCCCGTTGGGGTTTTCCAGGATATAAGCCGGGCTAGTTACGTCCCAGATGGTGTATCCGCGGGCTTCAAAGGTTTGGCGAATGCCGCCGGTAGGAAAGCTGGAGCCGTCCGGCTCGCCCTGAATCAGTTGGTTGCCGCTAAATTCCGCGATGGCAACTCCATCCCCATCCGGAGAAAGGAAGCTGTCGTGCTTCTCAGCCGTTGCCCCGGTCAGGGGATAAAAAACATGAGCGTAATGCGTTGCCCCTTTTTCGATTGCCCAATCCTTCATGGCCGCAGCGACAATGTCTGCAATGGAGGAGTCAAGTTTCTCCCCCGATTCGATGGTTTTCATCAGTGACTTAAAAACCACCTTGGGAAGCCGGTCTTTCATCACCGACTTGCTGAACACATTGGCGCAGAAGAGCTCTTTCGCCGGAGTTTCGTTGAAATTCAAGGGCGAAGAGGTCGGTTTGTAGTTGGTCACAGCGGAAATGGCGGCTTGGCGAGCGTTTTTAAACGCAACCGCATGGGCACCATTTGATCCCGCAGAATTCTGAGAGGTACCGTTCACCTGAATAGACTTAGTCAAAGTTGGACTCAACGAAAGCTCCTTCATTGAAATTTACGTGTGTAGAACAGAAGTTACCTTCTATATAATGGCAATTGTTGTGCCTAGAGTTAAAACAGAGGAAGAGGCTTTCCCGACCAGTTGGGAAGTGGGGATTTTTGATGCTATAAGTGCAATATTTCTAATAGTTTATGATTAGAAAGTATTATCCTGACTGAAAAGAAGCGGAAAAGAATCTTCAGAATTAGCAAAAATAATTCCTATTTACTGCTAAGTAATTGTGCGTTCCCTGCTGGATTAATGAGCAACTGCTGTTTCTTCCTACCATGCAACTTAAAGTTATCCCCTAAAGATTTTCCAACAGATATTCCTCAAGTGATTTTAAGTTAAATCTAACTAACAGTTTGGGATGGTCCTTTATTCAAATAAAATGAAGGTTCTTTTCGCCCAGGGGTAAAAGAAGCCGAAAAAGGTGAGAAATGGAACTCGGAGATTTTACCAAAAAGTTATTAATAATTTTAATATTTTTCCTTTATTTTGCCCTCAGATCAATGGGCAACCACAGGAAGAAAAGCTCGCCGTTTCCGGTCTGGTAATCCCCCGAGATAACCAAGGGTTT
>CAZPPD010000955.1:0-2488 GCA_964588185.1 uncultured Alcaligenaceae bacterium
GCCAAAAAGCCTGAAAGCAATTGCTGTTGAGATGGCAAAACAGGCGGAATAATCAGTTGCTGTGCTGTCGTCCTTAATGCTTCTTAAGGAATTCGGCATAAGAATTGAAAGATGGTAAAAATTCACGCGAAAAGAGGATGTCTATTCTCCACAGCTACCTTCACCTCAAACCAAAGGGACTTGATTGCTGGTCGTTGCCGATCAGCGTCATTTAAAGAAAAGGCATCTCAGCTTGATGACGGAAAAGGACATTGGGTTCTTCCTTTAATGTTGGGTGTAAAACTCCGGGGTATTGAACAGGGCCCAGATAAGATCTTGATAATGTCCTCTTTCTTTTCCTTTCTTGATTCCATCCAGGAAATTAAATATTTGTTTCCTTTCTATTTCGGTCGGATACCGACTAATGGTGGTAAGAAAGAGCTCATCAACTATGAGTCTTTGGTCCTTTTTCTCCAGCATTTGATGAATCTTTTTGCTGTTTTTTATGGCATGAAAATAGGGTGGATAATTGATAAAGGCCATGTAAGGAGCGGAGAAATTGTTCTGTGAACAACGTGAAATTAGCTGTTTTCGCCCGAACAAGCGATCCAGTGTTTTGTTGGCCAGCAAACTTTTTCGCCCATATATCGCTATGCAGCGGGTGCTTTAGGAGTTCGTCGATAAGATTCTGACGTTTGTTCAGATCCGGTTTACCAGTTCTCGTTTGGCATACTTGCGGACTTCTTCCAGACATTCCTCCAGTTGGTCGATCAACTCGATATTCTTTTCATTGGATTCGACAATTTTCCGAAGGGAATTTTGAATGGCTTGCAGTTTGGGATAATGACTTCGCCGCCGAACCGGGCGGCTCAATTCGCGGAAATCGGTTAGAATGGAAATCATTCCTTTTTGCACATGCTCAAAAAGTTCCTTGCTGCATTTTTCGGAGTGCGTCACAAGCTGCCGCAAGGTCATCCGGCGAAATTGGTTTTCATTGCCCATCTTTGCTCTCGCGTGAATGCTGGAGTAGTTCCGAGCGTGTTTGTATATTTAGAATTTGGATGACGGAAAATAGATTATACTTGAGAATTGATTACCTACATCCCAGCAATCGCTTTTACAGGAAGAAGCACACCCAACCCCTTTAGATATCTTCCCTCGGAGAATGATGGGTGTCAAGGTATCTCCTCCAGGAGACCATCTATCGATGCGTATACTAATTGTTGCTGATATCCATGCCAATTGGCCGGCATTGAATGCAATCAAGGAAGAATTTGATGTTTGTTTCTTCTTAGGCGATTTGGTGGATTACGGTTTAGAGCCGCAACCTTGCATTGAATGGGTCCAGCAAAAAGCCGACTATTCCGTGCGCGGGAATCACGACCATGGGGTAGCCCAATTAATCCATGTTTCCGGAAAAAGCGGCTTTAAATACTTAACCACTGTAACCAGACCTCTTACTCAGGAAATCCTGCGTTCGGAAGACCGAACTTTTCTCAGCCGTCTTCCGGTTACCAGAACACTGACCCTGGAGAAAACCCGGTTCCTCTTGGTCCATGCAACTCCGCGCGATCCTTTGGATGAGTTTAACCACCCGGATGTGGAATTCTGGAAGCGGCGCTTGATTGGGGTAGATGCAGATGTCATTTGCGTTGGCCATACCCACCATCCCTACGTGTTGGAGGTAGAGGACAAGTTGGTCATCAACCCGGGCAGCGTCGGGCAACCCCGCGACGGAGACCCGCGAGCCTCTTTTGCCGTCATCGAGGACAATCACGTTCAACTGATGCGAGAAGAATATCCGATTGAACAGACGGTCGAAAAAATCCAGGAAAGTCAATTGCCGGAAACAGCGAAAGGCATTCTCACCCAAGTGCTGCGAACCGGCCAACTCCCAAAATCTGCCAGCAGCCGCCACAAACGGGAAGTAGGGTGATTGGAATTACCGAAACTCCCCTATGATAGGGATAGTTCTTTTTTGCCAAGGAGAAGCAGTTATGGGAGAAGCAAATCAGCCTTTGCATGTTGAGTTGGTGGAACTTCAAGGTCATATCATCGATTCCTTGCTACTACCCAAAGTTTTGGATGAAATTCTTACCCATGGCGGAAGTTATTCCCTGCAAGATATTCAGGTCGGGGCCAGCCAGAAAGATCCCAGCCATGTTCGCATTGAAATCCGGGCGGATAATGCCGAGAGTTTACAGGAAATTCTCGATGTGGTCCACGACCATGGGGCCACACGAGTGGCTGCGTCGGATTGCCGCATCGAAGTTGCCGACATTGATGGGGCCTTTCCGGAAAAGTTCTACAGCACCACCAACTACCGCACCCAGATCCGCATTCAAGGCGAGTGGGTGGATGTGGAAGACCAAGAAATGGACTGTGGGATTCTGCTGGATTCCGAAGAAGTTGCGGCTCGCTGTGTTCCCATGATTCAGGTGAAAAAGGGAGACCGGATTGTTGTCGGCCGTGAAGGATTGCGAGTGTTTCCCCAGGAAACCATCAACCG
>CAZPPD010000956.1:0-2485 GCA_964588185.1 uncultured Alcaligenaceae bacterium
CCAAAAAGGGAATAGCCACTTGGAAGCGGTCACTCAATGCCTGAATCTTTTCCGCGAAAAGCTGAAACAAGCTTTTATGAGACAGAGGACCAATTGGGTACATACCCTTGGGCGGGTCAAAACCCAAACGCGTTCCTTGTCCGCCGGCGACGACCAAAGTGGCCACTTGCCCATCGGCCAAGGCTTTGTTGCCGATGTCTTTTAACTCCTGATTCTCCGGATCGAGTTGAGCCACCGGAACGGGCTGAATTTTTTCGCGAGGGGGAATTTGCCAGGGGACATCTTTCTTCCCATAGAGGTTGCAGATCTGCTGAAGATCTACCTTCCTTATTTCTTGAAGGAAATCCTGCTGTTGTTGCGGGGAAAGGTGGTCCCATCCATATAAGATGTGTTCTTGACCGAAATCTTGAAGTTGCTGATGGATATCATCCGGTATTTTCACGGTCCCTCTCCATACCGATTAGAACTCAAACTGTAATCCGTCATACGCCAAGGAAACATTGTCCGGAAGTGTTTTGTTGATGGTCGCGTGGTCCATTTCGTGGGAGATGTGCGTTAGGTAGGCTTGCTTCGGTTTCAGGCGGTCAATCACTTCCAGCGCTTCGGGGACACAAAAATGCGCCGGGTGAGGCCGCATGCGTAAAGCGTCCAATACCAGAATCCGCAAGTCTTCCAGTAAAGGCCAACTCTCCTTGGGAATCTGATTTACATCCGTGCAAAATGCCATATCCCCAATGCGAAACCCGTAAACCTCAAAATGGGCATGGATCAAGGGGATTGGGGTTACCTTTTCGCCCAACACCGAAAAGGGGGTTTCATCGATGCGGCAAATCTGCAGGTTCGGCAAGTAGCTGCTGCCCGGAACCATACGGTCCTGTTGGAATGCGTAAGCAAAGGATTGGCGGATTTTCCTCTCGGTTTCCACGTTGCAGAACAAGGGAACCGGCCCCCCCAATAGCTTTTGGAATGGCCGTAAATCATCCAAGCCGAACAGGTGATCCGCATGAAAATGAGTGTAGAGAACTGCGTGAATCAAGGGCACCTTTTCCCGCAGCAATTGCAAGCGCAGTTCCGGTGGAGTGTCAATCAGGATATTTCCCTTGGAAGTTCGGATCCAGATACCGGTCCGATAGCGATGATTGCGGGGATCCGAAGAAGTGCAAACTTCACAATCACAACCAACCATCGGTACTCCAACGGATGTGCCGGTACCCATGAATGTGAAGGTTCGAGTCGGGGACGCCATTATGTTCCTTAATCCGGCGAGCTTTGCAGGGCGAATTTGGCATCATTGCATGAAAATGCCAAGGGGCTATTCTAAATTCGCGTTAACTTCCTACTCTAGAAGATACATTTTTTTCTTGGGACAGGCTACAAAGCCTTTCCTGAAGATTGTTGACACAACAAACTTTGTCCCTTAACCTTGCCGGTTTATGTTGGAATACAAACTTATTTTGGCGGGCAATACACCGGAGATCCTCTCAAATGAACACGGCCAATGACAAGCGATTATTCTGGGCATGCTTCATCTCACTGGTAACCACGGCGTTTGGATTTATCATCCGCGCTTTAATTATGGGCGAATGGGCAACCCAGTTTGGACTGACGGAAACGGAAAAAGGAGCCCTCTTTGGGGTGGGCTTGTGGCCGTTCGCCATCAGTATTGTCCTCTTCAGCCTTGTGATTGACCGGATCGGTTATGGGAGAGCCATGACCTTTGCCTTTATCTGCCATGTTGCCTCGGCGATCGTGACCATCTGTGCTCCCCTAGTTCTTGCAGGAGAAGGAGCAAGTTCCGACGAGATTCGGTCCGGACAGCGGATGGGATACTGGATGTTATACATCGGTAATTTCATCGTTGCCCTGGGTAACGGGACCGTGGAAGCCGCCATCAATCCTGTTGTTGCCACCATGTTTTCCAAGGAAAAAACCAAGTGGCTAAACATTCTTCACGCCGGCTGGCCCGGTGGTTTGGTGTTGGGCGGAGTCTTAACCATTGCCATGGGAACCCTGGCCTGGGAATACAAAGTGGCGTTGATCCTCATTCCCACGGCAATTTATGGCCTTCTAATGCTCACCTGTAAATTCCCGGTGAGCGAGCGAGTCGAAGCCGGGGTTACCTACAAGGCTACTCTACAAGAAGCCGGAATCTTGGGGTGTTTTTTGGTCCTGGCTTTGATTGTATTGCAAGTTGCCGATTTGGTTTCCTGGACTCCAATGTATGTCTATCCAGCTGCCGCAATTGGATTGCTGTTACTTGTCGCCTACGCCATCTACACTCAAGCCATCGGCCGCATATTGTTTTTTGTCCTTATGCTCATCATGATTCCTTTGGCCACAACGGAACTGGGCACCGACAGTTGGATTTCGGATCTTATGAGCCCGGAAATGGCCAAGTTAGGGCTATCGGGTGGTTGGGTGTTGGTATACACCTCCGCGATTATGATGGTTCTTCGCTTCTATGCCGGTCCAATCGTCCACCGTT
>CAZPPD010000957.1:0-2484 GCA_964588185.1 uncultured Alcaligenaceae bacterium
ATGCGTATCGAACTCCTGATCTCCGCCTCTGCTGCGGTGTCTATCTGCTGGGCTGTTTTGCGTCGTCAAACGTAGGTAAATAGTATCGTTCCCCCGCCCACTATCCAGCCGGTCGGATTGGTTGCGTTGCCGCTCGGGGAAGTCTGGATCGGTTATCGAATTGAGAATGTCTACCAACGATAGGGTGTTGATCATCCGCAGTTGATCGACCGTTAGTGTCGTTGCGCCTGCGAATAGTAGGTCGTCCCCGTCGTCGGTGGTGATTCTATCCATGTCCAGACCACCTACTGCGATATCATTGCCACTACCGCTATTGATGACGTCTCGGCCATTCCCGCCGATGATGATATCCTGTCCATCCTGCGTCCGGATGTCGTCATCCCCATCACCGCCGAACACCTCTGCGGAAACTTTGCCGCTGATCCGGATATCATCGTCTCCTTGAAGCCCCAACAGCTTGACCAACGGCTCTCCAAAGCCCGTCAAATCGAAGGAGGGTTTTCCGGTAACCTCATTTACCACCAAGCTGGAACCAAACCGCACGGTGACCGCCCCTTCGTTGGTGGTATTGATGGTAATGCGGTCCGGCCTCGGCGAACCGATAATGTTCATCTGGCCGTTTTCTATGGATACCGAGTTGAAATTGAAGAATACCAAACCGACGGAACTGATGTCGTTGAAGTCTTCGATCTGAAGTCCGACGTCATTCAAATCCATGCCGGCTAGATCCGATCCCAGGATTCCGTTGAAGGTGGAATCACCGGCAAAGACTAGATCGGGCTCACCCATTTCAAAGAAAGCACCATCGGCAAAGCGGATGAACAGACCATTGCCTGCGCCTAAGGATGGGGACTCAAAACTGGTGTTCCCAAAGTTGTCGATTTGGATTCCATCCGACAACTGGGCATTCACACCTCGGAACAACAATCCCACCGTGCTGCTCGCATCCAGGATGACCTGGTTACCTCCTCCGGTTCGATTGAGAACCAGGCTGGCATTATCCACCTCAATGCCGGTGTCGTTGTTTTGAATGGTTGAGGTGGTGAGGCTGGCGGTGCCGAAGTTCCCGCCGGCAATCCCGTCCACAAATATGCCCGTGGTATTGTTCTCAACCGTAACATTCGTGAGGTTGGCCGTGCCAGTTGGTTGAACCAAGATGCCGGTGGTGCTCCCTGAGATGGTGCTCCCGGTGATAGTCGCAGTTCCGCCAACTTCAATGGCATTGTCGTCAACGCTGGTGATTTGCGGCAGGCCATTGATTTGCGCGGAATTCCCGTTCGGAACCACAACCGTGCGATCCTGAATAGTTCCCCCCGGTCCGCTGCTGGTCAGGAGGACGTTATTTCCCAAGGTGATGTCCCCACCTGCAGCCGTCAGGTCCCCAGTCAAATCCGTAGTGCCAATGTTCAGGTTGAGCGCTGAAGCGAAGCCCAAAGAGCCACTAAGGGTGAGAATGTCCAGGCCTCCGCCGTTGAAGGTCATGGAGCCGGCGGGGGAAAGGAAGTCGGTCCGTTCGAACTTGGTGGGAGCATCCGTGCTTTCCAGCCGCAGCACACCGCCGCCAAGGTCGCTGAGCTGAGCATTGTCGTCACTAATGCCCGGGAAGTTGAAAACATAGTCGGTTGCTGTGCTGCCTACGAGATCAACTGGTTCCAAGCCGGTATAGGTGATGTCTGCAAAGGAATCACCATCCAGGTCCAGGTTGCCGTTATTGGGACCTTCCATGTTATGGATTACCGTTCCGAATGTTCCTCCGGTGACGACTAAGCTATCCCCCGGAGCAGTGGTCGGATTGCGTCCGTCGAAATCAATCAGGGTGGCAAAGGCACCTGCACCTGCTCCGTTGTAGTCGACAGTCAAGGTGTCGGCATCCTCTGCACCGTGAACGTCAACCGGGTTGTTTAGCGGAATATTGCCATTGGTAGTAGCACCAACAGAGGCGTTGAGGATCGGATCAGTTGGTAAAGGATTACCGTTGATCTCGACGATGAGGTCACCTTCTCCGTCAAGCGATAGGTCAATGCTGTCGGGGGCACCACCATCGTTGTCCGGATCAAAACCAACGCCAAGAACCGGGTCCCAATTAAGGGCCAGGTCAATCTCAATATTTGCCAGACCCTGAACATCGATAGTCACAGTTGCGGTGTCTGTCAGCGGTTGCTGACCTGGAGGCAAGGTAAAGTTGGTGGTGGTAGAGATCTCATAGTCAAAGGTGTCGGCCACCGTAACTCCGGACGGCAAGGCTTGCAGGAATCCGGAAGTCGTTGGGTCGTAGGTAAACGAACCATCCGCTTCAATGGTCACGGTCGCACCCAAATCGGAGATTACGGATGTCGTCCCGGAAACCGTAGTCCCTTGAGCCTGGGATACCTCGATCTCACCATTAGTTTCGTCAGTCCCAGAGCCATTGTCGTCAAACACATTCCCGTTAAAGGGAGAGTCTTCGTCCGTGTTGAAGAAATCATCCTGAGCGGTTGCTTCCAC
>CAZPPD010000958.1:0-2484 GCA_964588185.1 uncultured Alcaligenaceae bacterium
GGGCAACTGCTTGGGCCAATACCTTTCAAACGCTGGTCTTCATGGTTCTCGGCGTAGTAACTTTCTCTGTGATTTCCAGTGAACTGGGCGGGCTGCAATCGGCGACCGAAATGGTGGACGAAAAACATCCCGAACAATTGGAACCGGGAAAAAGTCTGTCCTATCAGGTCAAATTCATTTCCTATCTCTTAATCCCCCTGTCTGTGGGAATGTTTCCCCACGTTTTTCAACACTGGCTAACCGCAAGAAGTTCAAAATCATTCCGTTTGGCTATTGTTGCACATCCTTTGTGTATCCTAGTGGTTTGGGTCCCCTGCGTTTTGATTGGAGTGTGGGCCACGTCGGCTGTCATAAATGGTTCTCCGTTGATTCCCCAAGGAACAAGGCCAAACTCGGTGTTGATTTTGATGGTCAGCAGGCTGGCCAGCCCGCAACTAACCGGCCTGCTGACCGCTGGGATACTGGCGGCAATCATGTCCAGCCTGGATAGTCAATTTCTGTGCTTGGGCTCTATTTTCACGAAAGACGTAGTTCAGCATTACTGGGGAGAAAATCGCTTTAGCGAAAAGCAAACCGTTTGGATGGCCCGTCTATTCGTCACCTTGGTGGTTGCCATAACCTACCTGCTAAGCTTGGCGAATCCGGTTTCGGTATTTACGTTAGGGATTTGGTGTTTTAGTGGTTTTACCGGCTTGTTTCCATTAGTTTTTGCGGCATTGTACTGGAAACGGCTAACTGCGGCGGGAGCCTATGCCTCCATTCTCACTGTAATATTTACTTGGAGTTACTTTTTCTATCAAGCAGATTTTGCCGCCAATCCCAGTTATTTGTTCCTTGGATTAATGCCGGTGGTGATTATTACGGCTGCTTCCACTTTGGCCTTGGTAATAGTCTCATTAGTTACACGTCCGCCAAGTCAGGAGACACTGGAGAAGTTCTTCTGATTCTTTTGGGTACAGCGCCTTGGGTCAAAATCGACGGTATGATCTCCCACCCCTGAGGTTGCGTCGTCTTTGAAGAAATTATCCCCGATTATCCGAGCACGCCATGGTCCACGATGCTTGGCGCGAAAACCTCGTGTGAATGGAGTGGCAATTGGCTCGGTAAGCCTCCGATCAATCATGGACTCACATCCAAGATGGCTTTAATGAGAAGATAGACTTCGCTACATGGATTTTGTTTTTCTGGAGGATCGCCTCTTTTTATTCCGGGCTTTCGAAGTTTTTCCGCTCGTTTGCTTGCCTTATCAACATAGACAACAATCTCTTTGAAATCGCATTTCCCTTTCTCGTAGTTAGGGAGATGTTTTTGCTTGAGGACGTTAACCAGTTCATTACAAGTGTTAGTTGCAGAATCATATTCTTTAAAATGAAGCAATACCCAATATTCGAAACACATGATCGATATTGCCAGTTTAATTTCATTCGCCTCAGCTTTAGCTCTTGCATTTACAATCTTGCTTCCGAAATCTCCGTCAATTACACACCAAACCTGGTCAAATGGCTCGGTTCCGCTATCAACTTCAGCAGATCGGGCCTTTAGCTGCACCGCACGATTTACCACTTGTATTTGGTTGGGATTTACCGCCGCTCCCGGCTATTTCGATGGAAGCAGCCGACAGGCTGAAATGTTTCTTAAGAAATTCAAAATAACTTGGTGCGGATTTAGTGTCCTCACACACAATCAAAAATCGTTTTGCCAACTCGCGAATTCCCTGGGTCCTCTTTAATTGTTGAAGCAAAGTGACAGTTTTCTTCGACAAAGGTTTCTTTTGCTTTTTGCCTTTACTGCTCATAAGGTGAGCTTCTCCACTGCAGGAATTGCACCGTAAAGGCCAGATAAATAGCGCTTGCGTATATTATGAACGGGCCGGGCGTCTTCTTTAAACTCAGCAAGGGAATACAACTCAGTAGCCCCCTTAGGATCTTTCTTTGTGAAATAAATCTGATCTCTGCGCAGTGCGGGTGGCAGGCCATCCTGGCTTTCGAGAAGACCTGTTTCATGAGTGGCAAAAATTAGTTGGGAAACAATAGGTTCTTGTGGGGAATTCACAGCTCTGATAATCCGGTCCAACAAACGGGGATGAATTCCGCTCTCCAGTTCATTTGCGAAAAGGGTCATTGGCTCGTTGGCCAAGGTCCACCAATCAGCAGCGATGTTAAAAAGTTTTTTGGTTCCGGAAGACTCCTTGGAGAAATCAATAGGTTTATTGATGTTTCCCTCATGGACGAAAGTGACTTTTGTAAATTCCGGAATTGGAATTTTCCCATACCTTACAGTGTGAGTTTTCACGTCACAAATTCCCAGGTCAGATGCTTGAATAAAATGGCGCATGATCCACTCTCGGTACCCGGGATCTTTTGCAAATTTCTCCTCTGCTAATCCACTCATTACCAAATACTCGGAATAATCTTTATGTCGGGTTGCGTTTTGAACTGCCCTGTAATAGGTTTGAACGGAATCCTTTCCTTTCTTGGGGCCGTG